>JAISGL010000171.1 GCA_031263125.1 Opitutaceae bacterium
CATTTTCGGCACTACATGCCCCGCGCAATAACGCTTCCCTATGAAACGCACCCGAACAAAAAACCGCTCTCCTCTGAAAGTTTTTTCGCCGTTCGTTCCAACTGCGGAACTCGGGTTAATCATATGGTGGTGCGCTTTTTTCCCTATGCTTCGACATAAGCCGACTCATGGTGGGGTGGTGGCGGGGGGCGGTGTGGTGGCGGGGGGGCCGGGGTCGCGGGTGGCGTGGGTGATGGCGTAGAGGGCGTCTATCAGGGGTTGGCCGGCTTCAAAGATTACACGATACTGGGGCGAACCTATATACTGCGTCGTGCCACCGGAACGGGCGGCTATGAAGAGGTCCACCGTGTCGGGGCGGGCGCCTCCACTGAGGGCGATGGTGACTTCGAGGTGATACGCCCAGGCGCGTTCTTCGCCGCCGATGTAGATGGCGTTGGCGAAATCGTCGGAAACAAATTGCCTGGCGCGGAGGGTGCGGAGTTGCGTGGCGAGGACTTCGATGGCCGCGCGGTTCACCGTGTCGGGCGCGAGGGGGAAGGTGGCGTCAAGCAGCGGGGTTTGACTGGAAAGGTCGGTCAGTTTGAGGGCCGCGATTTGCGCGCCGGCAGAGAGTTCGCGGATGAGGTGGTCGCGGTAGGCAAGCGGGTTGGCCGGGATTTCGTCGAGGATGTCGGGGGTGACGCGGTAGATGTAATTCGGGGTTGTCATCACGCGCGCGTAGGTTTTGCGGTCGGCGCCGACGCCGATTTGGAGCGTGATGGGCGGCTGGGGCAGGGCGCCGCCGGCAGGGCTGGCGGGGGCGGCGAGGGCGGCGGGGGCAAAGGTGAGCGCGACTTCGCGGGCGGGGCGGGCGGTGAAGCCGTAGTTCTCCTTTTCGGCGTCGGAGGGGGCGTCGTTTACGAAGCCTTTTTCACCGGCGGTGTCCTGAAGGACTTTGAGACTGGCGAGGGTGTCGAGGAGGCGGCCAATGGCGTCGTGGTCGGCGGAGCGGCGGTTGATTTGCCAGGGGGCGTTTTCGGGGTTGCCGGCGGCTTCGAGGCGCTGGAGGACGATCTCGGCTTGTTGCGCGGCGTTGATGGTGATGGAGGTGAGGTTGGCGCGGTTGAAGTCGAGGATGTAGCGGTCGCGGAGGTCTTGTTGCGCGTCACGGAGGGTTTTTATCAGTGTGTCGGGTATGCTGACGGTGAAACAGGTTTTGCGTCCGTCGAGTTGCGCGTAGTAATCGGCGGCGGCTTCGGCGGGGGCGGGCGCGGCGGTGACGGTGATGGCGGGCGCGGCGACGGCGGGCGCGGTGGCGGCGGGGTTGGCGGGGACGGTGGAGGTGGTGGGCGCGGCGGAGGTGGCGGAGGCGGCAGGGGCGGGTGCGGCAGGGGTGGCAGGGGTGGCGGAGGCGGCGGTTGATGGGGCGATGGCGGCGTCGGGCGCGGCTGTTGATGCGGCGATTGACGCGGTGGTTGATGGGGCGGTTGATGGGGCGGCGGGCGGCGGGGTTTCGGGGACGCGGGCGCCGATGAGGAGGGTTTCGGAGCGGTTGTTGCCTTCGATGGTCACGCGGAGCGCGGGGGTGGCGAGGCTGTCGCGCGCAGCGGCGGTGGCGTCGGGGGTGTCGAGAAATTGGCCAACGCGGAGGGCGCCGAGGGAATTGATGGTGATTTCCGTGTCGGTTTTGCCGGCGCGGGCCTGGATGGGGGCTTCGATTGCCCAGCGTTCGTTGTCGCGGCGGAAGCGGATGCGGGTGCCGTTGGCGGGTTCGATGTTGAGGGAGCGGGCTTCAAAGACGGGGATGGTGAAGAGGGTGTCGGCGCGGAGGGCGCCGAGTTTGACGTTGAGGCTTTCGGCGAGGGAGCGGATGACGACGTGCACGCGCTGGCCGTCGGGAGAGAGGATGTAGAGGCGGTTGCCGATTTTGGTGGGCGCGCCGATTTTGAGCGTGATGGGGTGCGGGGGCTGGCCGGGGAGCGTGGCGGGGGTGAAGGTGAGGATGCGCCTGGGGTTTTCGAGGCCGTAGTCGGCAAGGGTCTGGCCGTTTGCGACGAGGTCCTTGACGGTGAAGCTGGTTTCGGAATGGAGGCGCTGGAGGTCGGTGATGATGGGGCGGATGGCGTAGGGGCTGGCGGGCCATTCGACGGGGGCGGTGATGACCCAGTTGTCACCGCGCCGGGCGAGTTGGATGGTCGCATCGGGTCTTTCGGGGTCCTCGATGGTGATGGCCTGGATGTTCGAGGCTTCGGCTCCGAGGATTGCGGTGACTTCGAGCGGGTCGACGACGGGCGGGCGCACGTAGAATATGTAGTAGAAGAGCGCGGCGTTGAGCAGAAGAAGAACGATGGTGACCTTTGTACGCATGGAGAAAAGGACTGAAGGACTGAAAGGCTGAAGGGCTGAATGGTGGCGGTTTATTTGAGGAGTGAAACGAAAATGGCGATTAACTGGGTGCATTCGTTTTTGATGTCCGAGAGGCGTTTTGCATCGAGTATGCCGTCTTCCTCGATGCATTCGAGCCAGTGGAGCGTTTCGTCTGCTTCGCGCAAACAGTCACCGAGTTTCGCCTTGTATTCCGCAACGCTGCGTCCGCGTTGGGATTCCCGATAATTTGAGCCTATCGAATTCGCCGCCCGCACGAGTTGATTGCCATAAATCTCCGCCAGACAACTGAGTTTATCCGCCAACCGTTTCGGCGGCAGCGCAAGATAGAGTCTGGCGATGCGGCGGCCAAACTGAAATGTGCGTTTTCGAAGGTCTCCTTCTTTATGAAACATGGCTCAGAAAAGGGCTGAAGGGCTGAAGGACTGAAGGGCTGAAGTGGTTAGCATGGGAAAATGGGTGGTGGTGGATGTTGTGGTGGTTTGGCCGGCTTTTTCAGCCTTTCAGCTTTTCAGCCTTTCAGTCCTTTACCGCCTGCGCGTCCAGTAGACGATGAGGCCGAAGATGGCGAAGGCGCCGGGGACGGCAAATATGAGGATGTAGCGGAGGCTGTTGAGCTGGTCGTGAGCGAGGGCGAGCTGGAATTTTTCGATGGGGCGGGCCGGGATGTTGAGCTGGGGGCCGCCGCCTTCGAGCCAGTTGAGCGTCGAGAAAAAGATGGTGCTGTTGGCGCGCGCGCCGAGGCGTCCGTTGGCGACAAAATCAGAGCTGCCGAAGACGGCGAGGCGGCCGACGGGGATGCTGAAGGGGAGGTCGCTTTTGGCGGTGACGCGTTCGGCGACGGTGACGACGGCGAGCGGGCCGGGGAGGTCGGCGCCGGCGTCGTAGCGGGGGGCGGCGTTGTTGCGGCGGATGGCGCGGTAGGAGATTTCACCCCAGGCGGTGGGCGGGGTGAAGATGAGGGGCGTGATGGAGAGGCCGGGGTCGGTGGCGCGCGCGGGGATGGGGCGCACGGAGCGGGTGTTGCCAAACTTGAGGGCGAGGTGGTTGTCGGCGAGCGTCTGGGTGACGGTGTGCTGGTTTTCGGTGGTGAGGATGAGGTCGCCGTTGATGTCGATCTGGCTGGAGCCGGGGCGGTCGCAGATGAGGTCGTTGTCGACGGTGATGCCCCATTCGCGGAGGAGGTCTTCGAGGCCGGTGGGGGCGGTGCCGGGCGTGGTGAAGAGCATGAGGCGGCCGGCCTGGTTGGTCATGTAGCGGCGGAGGGTTTCCTGTTCGTAGGCGTCGTAGGGGTTTTGGGCGCCGATGGAGATGATGATGTCGTCGCCGGCGGGGATGTCGCGGGAGTGGGAGAGGTCGAGCACGTCGAGGTCGTAGTTGCGGGCGAGGAGGGCGTCGCGGATTTCGGAGAGGCCGCGCTGGTTGTCGACGCTGTGGGGGTCCATTTCGCCGTGGCCGGTGAGGAAGTAGATGCGTTTTTTCGCGGGGCTGGAGACGTTGAGGATGGCGGCGGTGAGGGCTTGTTCGCCGAGGAAGGCGACGCGTTGGTTGTCCTTGTAGCGGTAGAGGTCGTCGCGGGTGACTTCGCGGCTGCGGTTGCCGGGGGTGGCGAAGAAGTGGATGGTGTTGGGTTTGAGGCCGAGTTGCTCGGCGTCGCGGGGGCGTTGGTAGACGTCGATGCTATCGATGCGGAGGGTGACGTTGGGGTTGGTTTCGAGGGCGTAGGTGTATTCGCGGAGGAGGCCGGCGATGTCGTTGTTGATTTGGTCGAGGTCGGCGGGGGCGTCATTGCCGGCGGCGGAGGAGTTTTTGGGGAAGGTGTCGACGATGCGTATTTGAAGGGGTTCGGTTTTGCCGAGTTGGGAGAGGTAGGCGCGCGTCTCGGCGGAGAGGGTGTGCCTGCGGAATTGCGTGATGTCGAAGCGCCACGAGTAATAGAACGCGAGGTAGTTGAGTCCGCCGAAGAGGGTGACAAAGAGGAGCGCCTGAAGAACCAGGTTGATGGTGCGAAACCAGCGCGCGGCGCGGAAGCTGTGGACAAGCGACATTTAGGAAAGGGCTGAAGGGCTGAAAGGCTGAAGGGCTGAAGTGGTTGGCATGGGAAGGTGCGGTGGTGGTGGTGCGGTGCGGTGATGGGTGATGGTGTTGGTGGTGCGATGGTTTGGCCGTTTTTTCAGGTTTTCAGGTTTTTTCACGAGTGCAGGATTTTGGCTTCGAGGCCGAGGATGCCGAGGATGAGCGTGAGTGTCGCGCCGCTGACGTAGAAGAGGAGCTGGCGCGTGTCGATGATGCCGCGGCTGAAGTCGTCGAGGTGCCGGAAGATTTGCGCGCGTTGCATGACGGACTTGAACGGGGAGAGTGTTTCGTTGCTGAAGAGATCGGTGTCGGACACGAAGTTGAGGCCGAGGATGAGCGCGAGGAGCGTGAAACAGAGAAAGCCGGAGACGGCCTGGTTGCGCGAGAGGGAGCTGGAGAGGATGCCGATGGCGACGAAGAAGAGTCCCGAAACGGCGATGAAGAGATAACCGCCGATGAGCGGGCCGCGTTCAAAGAAGCGCGAATCGCCCGCGAATTTTTGCAGGATGTAGAAGAAGACCGCCGTCGATCCCCACAGGAGGATGTAGAGAAAATAGGCGGCGCCGTATTTGCCGAGGACGACTTCGGTGGTGGACACGGGCGCGGTGAGAAGCGTTTCGAGCGTGCCGTGGCGGCGTTCCTCCGAGATGCTTTTCATGGTGAGAAGCGGCACCATGAAGAGCACGGGCACCCAGAAGAGCCGGAAAAAAACGGTGGCGGGGGATATTTCCTGCGGTGCGGAACTGTAGGCGATGAGGAGGTCGACAAAAATGGAACCCATGACCGCAAGGAAAAACACGCCGGCAATGTAGGTGCCGGGGTTTACCAACAGCATGCGGATTTCGTGGCTGAGAATGGTGAAAAAATGGCGCATGGAGAAAAGGGCTGAAGGGCTGAAAGGCGGAAGGGCTGAAGGTGTTGGCGTGCGGGTGCGTGGTGAGGGTGCGGATGCGTGGTGGGAGGGTGTGCGGGTGCGTGGTGGGTGTGCGGATGATTGGTGAGAGTGCGGATGATGGATGATTGGAAGGAGTGCGGATGGTTGGTGGAAGTGCGGATGGTTGGTGGAAGTGCGAATGATTGGTGGGTGTGCGGATGAGTGGTGAGAGTGCGGATGATTGGTGTGTGTGGGTGAGGGGAGAGAATGCGAGTGCGTGGTGAGAGTGCGAGTGCGTGGTGAGGATGCAGATGCGGATGATAGGTGAGAGTGCGGGTGCGTGGTGGTTGATGTATTTTCAGCCTTTCAGCCCTTCAGCCTTTCAGCCTTTCAGCCTTTCAGCTTTTTCTGCTTTTTGGCGTCGATGATGTCGCGGCTGCGGCGGGTGGCGACGAGGAAAACGTCCTCGAGCGTGGGGTGCTCGCGCGAGAGGCCGCGGAGCCGGAAGCGGTCGTCGGCGGCGAGCTTGCTCATGAGTTGTTCGCCGATGGGGTCGTCGCGGTCGGTTGTCAGGTAGATGGTGCGGAAGCCGTCGGCGTCGGGCGCGGATACCACGCTGATTTTCAAGGTGGGTTCGAAAACGGAGAGCGCGGGGCCAAGTTGCCCGACGTCGCAGGAAACTTCGAGTTTGTAGACTGAGTGGCCGATGATGTCGCGGCGGAGTTCGGCGGGGGTGCCCATCGTGACGATGCGGCCTTGGTTGATGATGAGGACGCGGTCGCAGGTGACTTCGATTTCGGGGAGGATGTGCGAGGAAATGATGACCGACATGCGTCCGCGAAGACTGGCGATGAGGTCGCGGACGTGCTGGATTTGGTGCGGGTCAAGCCCGATGGTAGGCTCGTCCATGATGATCACGGGCGGCTCGGAGAGAATCGCCTCGGCAATGCCGACGCGCTGACGAAAGCCTTTGGAGAGTTTGCCAATGATGCGGTGACGTTCGCGTCCGAGGTCGCAGAGTTCCATGACTTCGGCGATGCGCGAGGCGAGTTTGCGGCGGGGAAGCTCCTTGAGGCGTCCGCGGTAGTGCAGGTATTCGGAGACGCGCATGTCCTCCGGGAGCGGATTGTTTTCGGGCATGTAACCGATGAGGCGTTTCACCTCCTCGGGACGCGTGGCGACGGGAATGCCGCAGACGCGCGCGGCGCCGGAAGTCGCCGGCAGATAGCCGGTGAGGATGCGCATGGTGGTGGATTTGCCCGCGCCATTGGGGCCGAGGAAGCCGAGGATTTCGCCACGCCGCACGGTGAAGCTGACGTTGTTGACGGCCAGAAAGCCCGCGTAGGATTTGACGAGATTCTGGACCTCGATGGCGGGTGTGGTCGGAACAGGCGAAGTGGTGTCGTCGGGCATGTGCGGGCGCGTGTGGCGGATGCGTGTGTGGCGCGTGTGGCGGTGAATGGTGGACGCGTGGTGTCGTGCGTGGTGCGATGTGCGGTGCGCGGTGTGGTGCGGTGCGGTGTGCGGTGTGATGTGCGGTGTGGTGCGTGATGCGCGGTGCGTGGTGTGGTGAGTAATGCGGTGCGCGGTACGATGTGCGTGGTACGATGAGTATTACGATGCGATGAGTGGTGCGATGAGTAGTGCGATGCGATGAGTGGTGCGGTGCGTGATGAGGTGCGTGGTGTGCGTGAATGCGGTGCGTGTGAATGCGGATGGCGAAAGACAGACATCAATGCACGGTTTCCGTGCCGCTTGCAAAGCATGGAAAGCGCGCGCCCGGGGAAATCCGGCTGCGAGCGTGGCGTGGATGCCGTTGCATCCGCAAAAAACCCAGTGTGGCATAGCCGCAACTAAAGATGGAATGATTATTCACTGATGTTACGCAGCTCGTAGGGCCTGACCTTGTGTCAGGCCGCGAATTACCAGTGTGGCCTCCTTCGCGAGCACGGCCTGACACAAGGTCAGGCTCTGCGAAAACTGCCGACCGCATAACATCAGTTATTCACTGATGTTACGCAGCCAAAGGGATGCAGGACACAAAAGGCGTGGATGCGTTGTTCCTTTATCCTCCATCTTCCATCCTTCATCCTTCATCCTCCATCAAACAAACCCGAACCCCGCGATTGAGTGAATGCCGTTCCTGGGAGCGCGGGCATCATTGCCCGCGAAAAGCCGTTCGCCCCCGTGGTGTCTTTCATCAATTCGGAAAAGCATCGCGGGCAAAGATGCCCGCGCTCCCAGGAACGGCCGGCTGCGTAACATCAGTTCTTAAGGTTAGTAGCACGTTATGCCCGCGCCGCTCTATGCCCGTGCCGCTCTATGCATGCATCGCTCTATGCACACACGTTATGCACGCGCCGCTCGACACACGGGGCTGCGCCGCTACGCTGATCCCTGTCTCAAACCATATGAATCCCAGCGTAAACCTCCCTGCCGCAAACGCCGCCGCCGTCCGTTTTCGCACGCGTTATGTGCTCGTGCTGCTCGCGCTCTTCCTCGCCGCCACCGTGTGCTCGGGCATCGGCGCGCATTATCCGCAGGACTGGCTGCTCGAAAACTCCATCACGCTCGCGCTCCTCGCGCCCGTTTTTATCTGGCGCAAAAAACTCCTCCCCATCCTTTCGCTCACAAGCTGGACGTTTCTTTTCGTTTACCTCTGCATCCACGAACTCGGCGCGCACTGGACGTATTCGGAAGTCCCCTACCGCGAATGGTGGGCCGCGCTCACCGGCGGCGCGCTCCCGCCCGACGGCGCCGCATGGGCAGGCCGCAACCACTTCGACCGCCTGGTCCACTTTCTCTACGGCCTGCTCCTCACCCTGCCCCTCCGCGAATGCATCACCGCCGCCTCGCCCCTCAAACGCGGCTTTTGGAGCCACTTCGTGCCCTTCGACATCATCATGTCCACCTCGATGCTCTACGAACTCATCGAATGGCTCGCGGCGGAAATCTTCGGCGGCGAACTCGGCCAGGCCTACAACGGCACCCAAGGCGATATCTGGGACCCGCAAAAAGACATGGCGCTCGCCACCTTGGGCGGCCTTGTCGCCATCCTCGCCATCTGGCTCGTCCCCAAACTTACGCACAAACACAAATCCCCAACCGCGACGTAGCCCCCCACCCTGCCAACCTCGCCTACCAACCAACTTCGCCAATCAACCTCCCCCGCCACCACACCAATTCCTCTCGCCACCCCGCCACCCCGCCGACCACACCACCCCGCCAACCACTCCGCCAACCACCCCTCCAACCACGCCCGCCGACCCACCCCCACCAACACGCTTGACGCCGCGCAAACGCGCCCTTTACTCCCTCACCCTCACATAACTTCCAAGCGCCCGGACACACCTCCGCCCGCGCTCACACAAACAACAACGACCACCCTCTTTTTCATCATGGCTAATCCGAAACGCAAACAATCCAAACGCCGCAGCGCGCTCCGTCGCTCCGCCAACGCCTTCAAGGCCCCGCAATACGCGCTCGACCCGACCGACGGCACCGCGTTCCGCCCCCATCGCGTCAACCCAAACAACGGCATGTATCGCGGCCGCCAGGTCCTCAACGTTGAGGTCTGACCCGCCATCGCCCCCGCCACCCGCCACCGCGCCCGCGCCCGCCCGCGCCACGGCCACGCAACTCCATCCGCCCGTGATGGAATCCACAAATCCCACGGGGCAGACAGCGCCCCCCATGCAACGCGCCAACCGCATCGCAGTCGACGCCATGGGCAGTGACCTCGGCCCCGCCGAAACCGTCGCCGCCGTCAAACTCGCCCTCGCCGAGTTTCCCGACCTCTCGCCCGTCACCCTCGTCGGCGACGAACCCACCCTGCGCAAACACGCCGCCGCCGCCGGCATCGAAGGACACCCCAAACTCGCCTACTTCCACGCCTCCGAAGTCATCACCATGGACGACAAACCCCTCGTCGTCCTCAAAAAGAAAAAAGACGCCTCGACCATCCGCGCCATCGAACTCGTCAAACTCGGGGCCGCCCGCGCCGTTGTCAGTTGCGCCAACACCGGCTGCCTCGTCGGCGCCAGCATCATCAAACTCCGCACCCTCGAAGGCGCCGACCGCGCCGCCCTCTCCGCCATCCTCCCCCGCGACGGCGGCCACTTTGTCCTCATCGACGCCGGCGCCAACCCCGAGGCCAGACCCGATCACCTCGTGCACAACGCCATCATGGGATCGCACTTCTCGCGCGTCGAATTCGGCATCGCCCGCCCCCGCGTCGGCCTCCTCACCATCGGCACCGAGGAAGGCAAAGGCAACGCCCTCATCCACGACACCCACGAAGCCCTCAAAAAACTCGGCGACCTCATCAACTACGCCGGCCCCGTCGAAGGCTTCCAAGTGTTCACCGCCGGCGCCCCCGGCAACCCCGCCATCGACGTCGTCGTCTGCGACGGCTTTGTCGGCAACGTCTGCCTCAAAAGCTGGGAATCCCTCGCCAAATTCGTCACCACCGAACTCAAGCGCAACCTCAAGGCCAGCCCCCTGCGCATGCTCGGGGCCATCCTCTCCAAAGGCGCCTTCGACGCCCTCAAGGAACGCGTGAAAGCCGAACGCTACGGCGGCGCGCCCCTCCTCGGAGTCAACGGCCTCGTCGTCAAAGCCCACGGCTCGGCCAACCGTCAGGCGCTCAAAAACGCGATCAACGACGCCAGCGAGATGATCAAAATTGATCTCAACCAACGCATCGCCGCCGACATTGCCCGGGCCAACGCCCTTGTCCGCCAGCCCGCCCAACCCGCGCCAGCCGTCTGATACGAGCCAGCCGCTTGATGCGAGTTGCGCGCCTGATGCGAGCCAGCCGTCTGATGTAAGCCGCCCGCCTGATACGAGCCGCCCGCCCAACCCGCGCCAGCCGCCTGACGCCGCCTGACGCGAGCCGCACGCCCGATGCAGATTGCGCGCACGTCCCGCTCCGCAGCGCGCCTGCGCTACGCGTAGGGCCTGACCTTGTGTCAGGCCGCAAATTATCAGCTGATGTTACGCGGCAGAGGTTTTTTGGTAGGGCGGTCTCGCCGAGACCGCCGAGAGCTACGGGTGACGAATACGGCGATCTCGGTGAGACCGCCCTATCAAAAACTGGCTTCTGCGTGTAACATCAGTTACCAATCTCCAATCTGATGTCACGCAGCCAGCCTATCCTGGGAGCGCGGGCATCTTTGCCCGCGATGCGTGTTTGAAAAACACCAAGCGGACGCACGGCGTTTCGCGGGCAGGGATGCCCGCGCTCCCAGGATAGGCATTCGCGTAACATTCACTCAATCGTGGGTTCCGGGTTTGTTTGATGGAGAAACAACGCACCTGCGCCTTTTGCATCCTGCATCCCTTTGGCTGCGTAACATCAGTTAAAAAACAGGGAAAATCCCATTCCCGCCGTAAAAGCCCGGTCGGCGAAACGCCACTGCTTTGGAAAATTTGCACCAAGCCCCGCAACCCGTGTCTTATTGCCTTATCTGCAATGAAGACACCTTCAAACCAGCAACCACAACCATCAAACCCTATGAAAACAAAAACAACGCTCCTCATCGCCTTGTTCGCCGCCGCCGCGCTCTCCGCGCATGCGCAAACCTCGGTCCCCACGCCCCAAAGCGTCGCGCCCAACTACACACCGCCGCAAAACACGGCAAACGCCTCGTCAACCCTGACCACCTATTCCTACAAAGCCCCGCACGCCAACACCTGGGACTTTTATCTCATGACCGGCGCGTGGTTCTTTGATAACAGCACCATGAACGCCGACCACGTCCTCATCGACCGCGATCACGGCCATGATGTTTTTGCCGACGGCAAACTTAAGATGAATATTGACGACGCCTGGTACTTCGGCTTCGGCGCCGGATATAATATCACCGAGCAGTTCTCCGTGCACGTCCAGTTCGCCTATGCCAATCCCGACTACAAGGCATCGTTCAATGGATACACCATCAACACCAACCCCGCCGAACCCGTGGTGCGCACCGCACGCGGCAGCGCCGACATCAGCACCGGGGATGTCGCCATCCGATACGACATCCTGAACGGCAAATTCCGCCCGTTTGTCCAAGCCTCGATTGGCTTCATGTATATTGATACAGGCATCGTAAACGGCCACCCCTGGGCCAACTATTACTGGAATTACGATTACTATAACGATTACTACTATAACGGCTATTATCGCGACACCCCCACCGTCGATCACACCTACTTCACCTTCGGCGCCACCGCCGGCGCCAATTATTATTTCACCAAAAACTTCTTCGGCCAGCTCTCCTACACGGGCAACTGGGCCAATACGCCGCACAGCTGGATGTACAGCCAGCGCATCAACGTCTCCGTCGGCTGGAATTATTAGCTGATGTTACACAGCACGTAGGGCCTGACGTTGTGTCAGGCCGCGAACGTGCAGGAGGCACACAGGTAATCCGCAGCCTGACACAAGGTCAGACCCTGCAAAACCTGCGGCAGCGGCTTCGCCGTTGTTTGTATGTGTTGCCAGCCTACTATCCCATAACGCGTGATAATTCGCTTCGAATTACTAATATATTCATAACTGATGTTACGCGACTGGCAGGATTTTGGCAGGGCGATACCACCGGGGCAAGCCGGAGGCTTGCCAGAACTTAGCCGGTGGTTGAGCGAGGCTTGGCGAGCGACACCACCGGATATTGGTTTGTGGGAAAACAGCATCCCGGAGGGATGCCAGAG
>JAISGL010000220.1 GCA_031263125.1 Opitutaceae bacterium
GGCGTTTCGCGGGCAGAGATGCCCGCGCTCCCAGGAGCGGAATGGCCTTCGCGTTATCCTCGCCCAAACGTAGCGCAGGCTGCCAAGCCTGCTTTGTCTGTCGCATGCCGCCGGGTGTGCGTTTTTTTTTCGAATCGGGCGAGGCTTGGCAGCCTGCGCTACGTGCGTGCCGCGTAACATCACTTATATAACTGATGTTACGCGGTCGGCAGTTTTCGTAGGGCCTGACCTTGTGTCAGGCCGTGCTCGCGAAGGAGGCCACATTGGTAATTCGCGGCCTGACACAAGGTCAGGCCCTACGGACCGCGTAACATCACTTATATAATGGATGACAAATGGGATTGGGTGGCGCGGGCAGCCTGCCCGTGATGCGACAGTCGCGCGCGTCTGCGCATCCGGAATCATGGGCTGGCAAACCGTGCCACGCCAAAGATTGTCGCGCTTTCCCGGTGGAGGATGGTGCGGCGGCGGGAGTGCCGCCGCTTCCTTCAATCACTTCGTGAACTCCTGTTGCACGGGATTCAGCAGACGCACGGGGCCGAGCAGGCCGGATTCGAGGAGCGGGTCGTCCTTGCCATAAAACTCCCACGTCAAAAACGCGACACGGCCTCCCGCCGGTTTTTCCTTCCCCGCGGCAAACCAGCCGGGCACACGCTTGATGCCGTGATTCCAAAAACCCTGGTTGTATTCGTTTTCAGGCGGCAACTGTTCGTCTCCAATCAGGCGGTTGGGCCAGAGATTGGTGACGCGGATTTCAAGCGCGTTGTCACCCGCCCGCACGGCGTCGGTGATGTCGTGGCGGAACGGCTCTTTCCAGAGCAGGCCCATGTTGTGTCCGTTCACAATCACCTCGGCCACGACTTCCACGCGACCAAGATCGAGCACGACGCGTTTGCCAGCGCCAAGAAACGCGGCGGGCACGTTGAGCGTTTTTGAATACGTCGCCGTGCCGGAAAAATATTTCACGGCGGGGCTTCGATGGCGGTGCAACGAAATCAACTCCGGCAGCTCAACCGAATCGGGCGCGCCGCGTTTTTGTTGAAACGTCACCTGCCACGGGCCGGCCACGGCGAGCGGCGCGGCGACGCGCGCGTGCGCGGTGCGTCCCGACGACAACGCGTAGTCGCCCGATTGCCAGAACACGCCTTCGACGCGACCGTCATCACCGGCGCGCGCGGCGATTTCGGCGGGCGGCGGTTCGGGCGGCGGCGGCAGACCTTGCGCGTGGATGCGGGCGATGGCGCCGGCGTCCAGCGCCTCGCGATACAGCACGGGCGCGGTGGTGTTGCCCTCGAAGAGCAGCGAGATGCCTTGCGACGTCGGTTGCGGCATGCCGGAGGCGCGCATCAGGCTGGCGAGTCCTTCGTAATAATAAACCGAGTCAAAGCGCGGCGGCGGCGAGCCGATGCCCGGATGCACGATGTCGCCGCTCGCAACGCCTTCGCGGGCGAGCGCGCCGTTGATGTAGAGGCGCGGTTTTCCGGCGCGATACACGACGGCAAAATGCGTCCAGCCGGAAACGGGGCGTTCCGTGACGAGCACGGCGGGCGACTTGGCGCGGCTGCGTTCGATGACGTAGGCGCCGTTGCGTCCGACGGCGAGGCCGGCCATCGCGTGACCCGCGCCGTGGAGCACGTCGCCCTCGGCGGCGGAGATCGCGTAGAACTTTCCGGTTTCGTCGGCGCGGCCCGCGGCGGATTCCGTGGGCATGAGGCGCAGGTCGGTGTCGGGTTTGGCCCAGATGGACATGGTGAAATTGCCGGCGGTCTCACCGGGCGGAGGCGGCGTGATGGCGGGCGCATCGAGTGTGACAATCCGGGCGCCGTCTTTGTCCAGCCATGTTTCGCCCGCGTCCGGCGCGGCGGGTTTGCGGAAAACAACAAACACCGATTCCGCCGGGCCGAGGCGCAGCGGGAGGCGCGTGCGCCCCGCGTCGCCGGACGCATACAGGGCGGCGGTTTTGATTTCGCCGGTTTGCGGATTCCACAATTCCGGCACGCGGCCCGTGACGCGGAAGGAGCACGTCACGTCCTCGTCGCGGCGCCGGCGGTTGGACACGAAATAAATGTCGCCGTCGGGCAGGCGGCGGTGCGTCCACGAAAGCTCCGCGTCGGGGGCGCGGCCCGTGTATTCAAAATCCGGAGACACGCCGATGTCGGCGAGCACGTCCGCGAGCGCGCGCCCGCTGATGACGCGGCCGTTGATGACGCGGCCGCTGATGACGCGGCCTTGGGATTTTTTCGGGACGGTTTTATCCCAAAGCTCGGAGGCGATGCGGCGCACCTCGGCGTCGCTTTCGGGGAAGCCGCGCAGGCTCGGCGAGTATTGCGGTTTCGGGCCGAGGATGATCGCGCCGGCGGCGGTGAGTTCGCGGAGTTTGCGAATCAATTCGGGCGTCATGGATTTGAGCGTGGGCGGGAGCACGAGCAGGCGGTAGCGGCTTCCGCCGGGAAACGTGATGGCGCCGTTTTCGACGGTGGCGCGTGTCAGCAGCGCGTTGGCGGAAACGAGATCGTATGTGATGCCGCGCGGCATCGCGGGGATGATGAACTGCGTGCTGTTGGGGGAGTTTTCGCCGACGAACCAGAGCACGTCGGCGGCGCAGGCGCCTTGCTGCAGCACGTGGTGGCAGCGCGACAGATACGCGAGCCAGCCGGCGCTTTGCCCGAACCATGTGTTTGTGCGCTCGAAGGGAAAACCGAACGGCCCCATCGCGACGCCCGGCGCGGCGTCGGGGTGCGGCTGGTGCGCGGAGCGGTGGAAGACGAACTGGTTTATGCCCGCGGCGAACATGTCGTCGCCGAGCACTTTCATTGCGTAGGGATATTCGAGCCAGCGCGAGGTTTGTTCGTCGCCGGTGAAGGCTTCCGCGGCGACGATGGGTTTTCCGTAAACGTGCGCGGCGGACGATACCATTTTCACGACGCGGCTCGGTGTCCACGGCGTGCGTATCCAGAACTCGGAGGTGGGCACGTCGGCGATTCCGCTGACTTGCAGTTCGTCGAAAACGCCCGGGCCGTAGCCTTCCACATAAAACGTGAGTCCGTGTTTGCGGCAGAGTTCGCCCATGCGGCCGTAGTAATTTTGCAGCATGAGATCGGCCTGCACGCGGCGCACGTCATAAAGAAAACGTTCGGTCGTGGCGCGGTCGCCGACGATACGCCCGAACATCGCGGGCATGAAGCGGCGCAAATCGTATCCGGCGCGGCGTGTGAATTCGCCGGGAAACGCAGCCGTCCAGTTTTGCATGCCCGTCTCGTAGCTGTCTATGATCACGTCGCCGAAGCCGGCGGCGGTGGTGGTGGTGGCTGCGGTGGTGCTGGTGGCGACGGCGGCGGCGGTGGTGGTATCGGCGGTGGTAGCGGTGGTTGCGGCGGCGGCGGTGGCGGTGGTGGCAGTGGCAGTGGCGGCGGTGGCGGTGGCGGCGGTATTGGTGGTATCGGCGGCGGCGGTGGTTGCGGTGGCGGTGGCGCGTGCGCATTCGACGGTTTGCGCGAAATGAAAATCCGCGGCGGCGGCGCTGAACTTGTCTATTTCGAGGCCCGTGCCGGCAGCGGAGGCGGAGACGTTCATCTGGCCCGTGCTGGTGTGGGCGATGCGCAAAATCGTCCACGAGCCTTCGGGCGCGTCCCAGGTGAGGCGTCCATCCCTGTCCATGTGCGCGGAAATATCGAGGACGGTTGAGGGATCTATCGCGGAGGTTTTGTCGGCAGCGGCGCTGCCGGCGACGGCGCTGCCGGCGACGACGTTAGCGGCGACGGCGTTGGCGATGGCGGCGGTGGCGTTGGCGACGTTGGCGTTGGCGACGTTGGCGCTGACGTTGGCGGCGCTGTCGCTGACGTTGGCGGTGCTGTCGTTGGCGTTGGCGGCAGTGGCGATGGCGGCGCTGTTGTTGACGTTAACGTCGTTGTTGCTGGTGCTGACGCCGGCACTGATGACGTCGTTGCTGTTGCCGGCACTGATGACGTTGCTGTTACCGCTGGCACTGATGCCAGCGGCGTCGCCGGCGGCATCGTGGTTTTCCGGGAGCGCGAATTCGCGGTGGATGCGGAAGGAAAAATTGGCCTTGGACTGCCAGTCGTCGGTGCGCGCGGCGCGATGCAGCACGACTTCCGAAAGTTCGCAGGCCGACGCGGGCGTCACGCGGAACCAGCGCGCCGTGCGCGGCGAAAAACTTTTCACGCCGGGCGCGGCGATGCCGTGTGAGATGGCGTCCTCGACGAAGCAGACGGGCGCGAAATCCACGCCGTCGCCGGAGGATTCGAGCGTGAGTTTTGGAAAACGTTTTCCGGGCACGCCGTAAATCGTGACGGCTTGCATGGCGGTTGGCCCGGTGAGTTCGATCAGGAGGGCGTTGTCCGGCGCGAGCGCGACGCTTTTGTCGTTGAGGCCGTCGCTGAGGAGATGCGCGTCCACGGTTTGTCCGCCGGTGGTGGTGATTTTTCTGACGCAGGCGTCGTAGGGTGTTTGTTCAGCCGGGAGCGAAGGGAAGGCGAGCACGAACGCGTCGCGGTGGAAGCCGAGGTTGCGCCGCGGCTGCGGGAGTTTTTGGTCGATGCGCGCCGGGCCGCGCACGGTGGTTTCCGTCCAGACGAGTTGCTGCATGGACATTTCCGGCGTGACCCAAGGGCCGCCGCTGCTGGACCAGCCGGGGCCGTTGTGCATGCCAATCGTGACGCCGAGGCGCTTGCCCTCGCGAATCGTGTGGCCCATGAGGTCGCGCCAGGATTGCGAGTGGTAGGTGGCGTTTCCGGGGGGCATGTAGGTGCTGCCGTCGAAGATAAAAACGCCGCCGACGCCCGCGCGCTGCATCGCCTCCAGATCGCGCGTGATGCCATCGCGGGAGACATTGGAGTTGACCCAAATCCAGAATGTTTTCGGACGCGCGGAGGGCGGCGGCTTTGCGAATTGCGATTCGAGCGCGGCAATGCCCAGCGTGGCGGTGGATGACGCGGAGGCGGGCAGTGCGGATGCGGCGGAAGATTGTGATGGGAGATTCGCAGGCGGCGTAAGCACGGACAGGCATGCGATGGAGAGGAGTGAGTGGAGTGTGCGGCGCATAGGATTATTATGTATATGATGTATATATGATGTGTATATTATATGTATATGATTATCGCCAAAGGCGAAAGATTAACTTCAATGCTGTTTAATTAGTGGAAAAACCGCGACTACGAGTCTGCGAGTAGCCTGACAAAAGGGCGTTGTGTGTTTTTGATTATCAACAGAGCGCCCATAGGGACTGCGGTCCGTTTGCTGGAAGAATTTACTTTTGCAGAATGAGAATTCGCGGCGCTTATAAGCGCCCGGGAGACATTCGTATGCGAGAAGGCTTTTTTGTCAAGCCACTCGGCTTTGCCTTGTAGAGTGTTTTTTGTGGCCATTAATGGTTTGGAAAATGGTTCGGTTTTATTTTACCGCGAAGGGCTTTTTTTGATGATTAGGTTTTTGAACAGAAGGCAACGAAGGGAACAAAGATATTAAAGTAACTTGGAAACATATAAATATTAACGCGTAGAAAAACAGAATTGGTTTCAAACGTGTTTAATATCTTTGTTTCCTTCGTTGCCTTCTGTTCAAAATAATGGTTCTGTTTTGTTTTACCACGAAGGGAAGAAATTTTTACCCGCAGATGGACACAGATAAACGCAGATGTCGGAATTGTCGGCGGAAGTTTATCCGGAGGATTATGCTGATTGGTTTTCGTGATCATTGATTTTTGAAATGATTGGTTTGGTATCTGTGTTTATCTGTGTTCATCTGCGGTTGAATTTAATGGTTCGGTTTATTTAACCGCGAAGGGCGCGAAGGACGCGAAGATGGGGGGCGTGTTTTTTTAGATTCACTTTTTCCGCTCTTCGTATCTTTCGCGGTTATGGTATTTTCTATAAATATTGAGACGCCGGGCAGGGCGGTTATATTGATGGGAAATACTAGAACTTTGTTTGTTTTGGATGGAATATTCCGGCGCGACATTTTGAAAAAACGTCACCAGTTCAGGCCGGCGCCGATGAAGCCCCAGAGTTTGTTGGTGGCGTCGCGTCCAGAAAACTGGCCACAGGCCCTGCCGTATTGGAGGCCGGCGGTGGCGGATAGCAGCTTGCTGAAACGGACGGTGACACTGGCGGTGGCGCCATAGTAGGTCCACCCGTCCTTCACGTTCGGGCCGGGAAGGTCGGGCAGGAGGTTGTCCGAGTGGGAATTGCCGAGGTGCGCGCTGATATCCACTGTCGCCGGATAATTGTCCAGTTTGAAGGGCAGGCTGTATCCGGTCGAAACCTCGAAGGTGCGGGTCTCAAGTCGCATGTCGTAATAAACACGGCCCGAGATGGTCCAGCCGGGAGCCTGCTCCGGGAGGACTTCGTGGCTTGCGCCGAGGGTGAGTTCGCAGGAGTAGCCGGTTTCGCCGTTGTCAGTCTCTGCCTCGGGGTAGAGGTAGGCGGTGAGGCCGGCGTCGAGTTGCACGCCGCGAAGGGTGTGGCGGTAGCCGGCGGTGATATCGAGTTCGTTGTTATAATCGTCGTGGAGGGGCTGGTTGAGCCAGCCGCTGGCGTGGAAGCCGTTGCCATTGCCGGCGGGGTCGTAGCCGACGGCGGCCTGCATGGACTGGCGGGATTGCTGGACGCCGCGAAACAGGTGTTTGCCGACGTAGCGGATTTCAGCGGAGCCGGTCCAGCGGGTGTCGGAGGTGGCGGTGTCCGGCTGCGCGCCGAGTGCGAGGGAAGCGAGGGCGCTCATGAGGAGCGAGCATGTGATTTTCGTGATTTTCATGATGTGTCTGGTTTTTTGAAAAGTGAAAAGAGAAGGAGAGAAGGAGAGGAGGAGAGAAAGGGAGGAGAGGGGGGGGATTACGAATTGGAGTCGTCGCGCGGCGGGGCCGCGTTGCATTCAACCAATTCGTAATTTGTAACTGATGTTACGCGGTGCGTAGGGCCTGACCTTGTGTCAGGCCGCGTTCGCGTGGGATGCCACGCAGGTAATTCGCGGCCTGACGCAAGGTCAGGCCCTACAAAACCCTGTTGGTCGCGTAACATCAGTTTGTAATTCCCCATTCGTGTTTTTTTCGGCTTACCAGCTGTAGTTTATGCCGCCGCGGACGATGACTTCCTTGAACTGGTAGCCGGTGGCCATCTCGGCGTTGATGGAGACGTTTTCGTTGAGGCGCTCGGCGTAGCCGCCGGCGAGGCCGGTCTGGTCGTCGTAGTAGGCCATGCCAAATTTGACGGCGCGGCGGTGGCCGGGGGCGATCTGCGGGGTTTGCAGCGCGGCGGTCATGGCGATGCCCCGGGCGAGTTTCTGGATGGCGGCGGCGTTGGCGCGGATGCCGAGCATGAGGGGGTCGGCGTCGTAGTTGCGGAGTCCGTTGATCTGGGTCTGGAGGTCGGCGATGCGGTCGTTCACGCGGGTCTCGGCGGCATCGATGCGGGCCTGGACGGCGTTTTTGCCGATGACTTCGTCGCCATCGACGAGGAGTTTGGAGCCGTTGGCGATGTTGATGTTGATGGCGGCGCCGCCGGCGTCGCGGGCGAAGAGTTGTTGTTCGTAAATGTAGCCGTTGCCGTCGGGGGCGTTGATGGCGTGGCGGGATGTGACGAGGGAGCCGTTGCCGAGGCGGATGTCCACGATGTCGTCGCCGCGGGCGTCGGTGACGCTGGCGATGCCGTTGGTGCGGACTTGGGTGGTGATGAGGTTTTCGCGGGTGGCGATTTCGCCGTCGAGTTTCTGGTCGAGGGCGGCGAGGTCGGCGTTGTGGTTGCTGATGACGCCGTCGATGCGGTCGTTGAGGTTTTGGTCGAGGCCGGTGAGGGCGTCGGCGACGTTGGTGTAATTGGCGGGGCCGGCGGCACCGCTGGCGAGGGTGACGTTCCAGCCGGAGATGGCGCCGTCGGCGGCGAGGGTGGCTCCGCCGCCGAGGGTGGCGGCGAGGGTGGAGCCGGTGTTGTAGAGCTGGCCGGTGGTGGCGGCGTAGCCGGCGTTGGCGGCGGTGAGGTCCTTGGCGGCGACCTGGCTGAGGGTGCGGCTGCCGGCGGCGATGGTGTCGGCTTCGCCGGTGGTGGTGTTGGCGCCGAGGGCGACGGAGTTGGCGTGGTTGGCTGTGGCGGCGGAGCCGAGGGCGATGGAGCCGGGAGCCTGGTCGCTGACGCGGGCGCCGGCGCCGAGGGCGATGGCGTTGCTGGCGTTGGCGACGGCGGCGGAGCCGAGGGCCATCGCGTCGGTGGCGCCGAGGCCGATGGCGGCGCCGGTGTTGCCGGCGGAGAAGGCGATGGATTTGTTGGCTTCGTTGATGAGGGAGCCGGAGATGGTGGCGGCGATGTCGGTGGCGATGGTTTTGGCGCTGGCGATGTTGACGGCCTTGGTCTGGTCGGAGTCGCCGGCGGTGAC
>JAISGL010000257.1 GCA_031263125.1 Opitutaceae bacterium
GGAGTGGCAGTGTGGCGGGTGCGGGGCGGCGGGGGGGGGCGCTGGCGGTGGTGGCGGCAGTGGCGGGGGTGGCGATGGTGGTGGCGGGGGTGGTTTTCATTGGGCGGGTTTTGTTTGGAATTATTTGGAATTATTCATGGTTTATTCGTGCGCGCTTTGTGCGTCACCACGTGCAGTTGAGGGAGAGGGCGGCGGTCCACCGGGAATGGCCGGAGCCGGTTTCATAGTCGGCGGCAATGCCGGCGCTGATGTCGGCGGTGATGGCTGCGCGCAGGGACAGGCCGAGCGCGACGGTGTCCGGGTAATAGTCGCCGCGCTCCAGGGAGACGGCGACTTCGGGCGCGTCGGCAAAGGCGGCGTCGAGACTCGCGCGGGGCGAACGCACGGCGCGCTTGAGGCCGAGCGAAAGGCCGGCGATCGCGGCGCGTTTGAAGAGGCGGAATTTTTGCCCCGCCTCCAAGCCGAGGGTGGCGCGGGCCAGTTCGTCGGAAAAGTCGTCCACGAGCAGCGCGCCGGGGCCGCGCTCGTCGAGGCCGGAGATGTTGATGCGCGTGTAGCGCAAGCCGGCGGAGGGCCGCAGGAAGCCGTCCCGCCAGGGCTGGAAACTGGCGCCGAGTTCGATGGAGCCGCCGTTGAAAGCGGCGTCCCACCGTCCGTGCGTGACGCCGGAAAATTCGTGGCGGAAGGACTCCGACGCGGCCCTGCCGGTGAAGAGGTGGGCGGTGAGATGGAGGCGCTTGAAGCGCGGCGTGGCATGGATGCCGAGGATGCGTTGTTTGGAAAGGAGCGAGGTGGCGTTGGTCGTGGTGAGATTGTTTTCAGCCAGCCCGCCGTAGAAGCCGATGAGGACGCGCTGGCGGCAGGTCCCGTCCAGGCCGGCGAGCAATCCGGCATGGCGTCCGGAGTATCCGGGGTTGGACGGTGATTCGGACGAATATTCCGACTCGCCGCCGAAGTAGCGCGCCCAGGCGGAATTGGTCCAGCCGCGCCGGCGCTGGCGTTCGGTGATGGGATTGAGGGGCGCGAGGAAAGCCTCGCCCAGACGCCCGGTCACGGTGTCGACCACGGCGTCAATCGCTCCGAGCATCAGGGCGCTGTCCTGCATGGGATTGGCGCCTTGGTTGACGACGACATAGTCGCGCCGCTGCCGGTTGCCGATGGTGACGGCGGTGGTGGCGAGGGTTGAGCCGGCGGGGGCGGCGGCGATGTCGTCGGGAGAGGCGCCGGCGGCGTCGAGGGCGGAGTATTCGAGTCGGGAGACGCCCGCGCCGCCAAAGGTGAGGGACGCGCCGGACGCGAACGCGAGGGTGCCGCCGATGACGAGGCTGGTGTTGGGGTTGAACACGAGCGCGCTGGTGGCGTCAATGGCGAGATTGCGCGCGGTGACGGCGTAGTTGACGGGCGAAAGCAGGCCGGGCTGGCCGGGCAACATGCCGGGGCCGGGTGTGACGCCTTCGCGTCCGAGGATGAGGGTGGAGCGGTCGGAAATGGTGACTTCCGCGCCTGCGCCGCCGAGCACGGTGGAGAGCGTGCCGCTGGCGAGTGCGAAGAGGCGCGAGCGGGTGACGGCGAGTCGCCCGATGTCGCTGTCGGCGGTGGCGGGGGCGTTGAGCACGCGGCTGTTGCGCCAGTTGAGGGTGAGGTCGCTGTCCGTGATCTCGACGCGTCCGCCGCCGGTGAAGGCCATCGGCATGGTGCCGCTGACGTTTTGAAAAACGAGGGTGCCGCCGGTGACGGCCATGTTGCCCGAGCCGATGGCGGAGGGATGCCTGACGATGAGCCTGCCGGCGGCGACGGTGCTGGTGCCGTAGAACCAGTTGCGCTCTCCCGTGAGGGTGAGGTCGCCGTCGCCGGTCTTGATAATGTAGCCGCCGGTGGCGATGGTATCCACCCGGTAAAGCCGCCCGGAGACGGTGGTGTCGCCCTCGATGGCAAGGGTGAGAGGCGTGTTGGCGAGAAGATGGATGTCGCCGGTAATATCGAGGCCGGCGGCGCCGGCGGTGACGGCGATGGTGGCGCTTCCGAGCATCGTGGTGGCGGCGCGGAGGAGGAGGCCGTTGGAATCGGCGACGACCGCGGGCAGCATGTAGGAGCCGGTGGTGCCGGTGCCGGCGGGGGTGACGTCGATGCGGTTGGCGCCGAGTGCGCGGGCGTCGGCGATGACGAGTGCGCCTTGGGCGAGGACGATGCCGCCGGCGAAGTGGTTGGGGGCGGTGTTGGAGAGGGTGAGGGCGCCGGCGCCAAGTTTGACAAGACGCCCGGCGGGCGTGATGCCGTCGCCGGAGAGTTGCGGGGAACCTACAAGAACGGATGTCCCGTCGGCGGTAATGGCGCCGCCGGTGAAAGTGTAGTCGCCCGCGCCGGAAACAACGATGTCGGAGACCGTCACGCCGCCGGCGGCGACGGCGATGGTGCGGCTGTCCGGCGCGCCGGCATCGGCGAGGCTGTCGAAGACGACCGCATCGCCCGCGAGAAACACGGTGGCGGCGAGCGCGGGTGGCGCGGGCGGATCGTCGTCGGATGTCACCCAAGTGGCGCTGCCGCTGGTGAGCGCGCCGAGGTAGGAGCCGGAGGTTTGCCACGAGGCGGCGGAATCGTCCCAAACGCCGCCGCCTGCGCCGTTCCAGAAGAGGCGGCGGTTGTCATCGTCATCACGAGTCTGGGCGGAGGCGGGGGTGAGCACGAGCGCGGCGAGCAGGGCAAGGGCGGCGCGGCGGGAATATGCGCGGGAGGGCGTGGTGTGCATGGTAGAGTGGTGGAGTGAGGGAATGAGGGAGTGGTGGAGTGGCGGGAAAATAAGGGTGCGGTGGTGTGCAAAAGATAATTGCAAGCATGGAGGCATATTGTGCCGGGGAAATAATAATTTGAAAAATAATTTTCCCCTAATGAAAAATAAGCGCGCCTAACATTGACAATGCGCCGATATTTTTCATATATGGGAAAGTCACCGAAATCCGCGCCATTCCATCGCAAAATCAATTCAATAGGGAAATAAGAGCCAAAAAGAAAAAACCAACACACGCGACGCCGCCACGCGGCCGCACATCGTGCCCGTGCTGTTGAAGACGCTGCGGGTGTTCGCCGCCATCGCGCGCGGCGAGACGGAGCCGACAGCCAAGGGCCTGGCGGTTACACTGGGTATTTCGCCGGCGACCTGCTACCGCACATTTTGCAAAGTTTTCTGGCGGGCGGTGCGCGCACCTGCTCGAAAGCCAGGGTCTGGCTGACGACGATGACGGTGTTTATTTTTCGGAGGAACCTATTTTTCCGGAGCGGTGAACGCATCCAGTCTGACGATCAGCGCGGCGACGCTTTCGCCCCGGCAGGTTTTGCCTTTGCGGGCAAATCTTTTCCAGTCGGCAGGGCGGTCCAGCGCGCCTTGGGAGTGGAGGTAATCGCAGGCGGCCCCCAGCGAGGAGACACGTTTTTTATGGGAGGCCGCGTTGACGATGAGTTCCCCCACCGGCTCGCCGGCGCATTTCATGCCGGGTTTGGTGTTTTTGAGCCAGAAGGCCGTCTCCTTGAGGAGGCCGCGTTCCTTGAGGGCGTTGATGGAGGCTTCGAGTGAATCGTTTTGCGCGGTGGCGTTTTTGCCGCTGTTTCCGGCGTTGGGTTTTCCGCCGAGCACCTGGCCGTCTTTCAGGAGGCGTTCGCGCAGCCTGGCGTAGTTGATTTTTTGAACGGAAACCTGCCCGTCGATCGCGTGGGCGGCGGCGGTCGCGGCGCTTTGTCCGAAAATCATAAAAACGGGTTCCATGCGGATCGAGCCATAGGCGATGTGCGAGGCGGACATGCAGACGGGAACGAGGAGGTTTTCACATTCGCCCTCGCGGGGGATGAGCGCGCGGTAGCTGACGGGATAGGGCGGGAACCTGCCGACTTGTATGTCGCCTTCGTTGCGGACGTGGCCGCTGGCATCCACGTGGCGCTGGGTGTGGTGCGAGTCCATCGTGTAGGCGGCCATGCCGATGGGATCGTCAACGATTTCGCGGCCCTGGCAGTGGTGCTGGGTCATCACGAGCGCGCCGACAAGGCGCCGCGCCTCGCGGACGTAGAGTTGCCGCTGCCAGCCGTTGCCGTCGGTGAATTCGTCCTTGCAGAGACCCCAGGAGGCGACCATTTCGCGGATTTCGACGGGGACGCGGGGATGGTTCGCGAGCGTCCACATGAGACCTTGCTGGTAGAGGCGATGGCGGGCGGCGATTTGCCCGCGGGTTTTGTAGCCGGCCTCGGGATAGTCGTAATTTTGGCCGATAAAATCGGTGGAGAAACCGCCGCGATTGTTGGTGTCGGTTTTGCGGTTCGGCATGGGTGAGTTGATCCATATCCATTTTTTGGCGGTGGCGATGTCGGGAGCGGCCTCGAAGTTGCGGAAGAGGAGTTCATACCAGTCCTCTCGGTAGCCGTCGGGCTTGGCGAAGGGGATGCGGTTGTCGGGATGGTCGGTCAGGCACATGCGGTAACAATAGGCTTGAATGCGCCTGTCGCCCGCGCCCTCCCCGCCGGGGCCGGCGGGGTCAATGAAGGGCAACAGGCCGCTGCCCGGGTCGCCTTTGCGCACGTAGGGATCAACGCCGGGGAAGAACTGATGGGATATGGCGTTGCGCGTCTGGACGCCGTTGAGGGTTTCGCCGTATTGGGCATTGGCCTCGCGCCCCACGGTGTGGCTGACACCGGCGAGCGCCATGAGGTCGCCCTCGTAGGTGGCGTCGATGAATATTTTCCCGCGAAATTCGCGACCCGACCCGGTGCGGAAGGCGGCGATGCGGCTGCCTTTTTTGACGATGCCGCCGGGCGAGCGGTCGAGGCGCTCGTTCTTGATGATTTCGATGCCGTCGCGCCTCACCCAGTCCTCAAAAATGCCGAGCGCGACGGAGGGTTCGAAGACCCACATGCTGACGCCTTCGAGGCGATCCTTGGGAACGCGGGTGGCGTCGCGTTTCTCCCACTTCCAGGCCCCGGCATCCCGATAGTGCCGGGCGACGGCGGTATAGAATTCAAGCGAGATGCCGCCGATGGCCTGCTTGTTGCCAATATCAGTCTGCCCGAGACCGCCGGTGGTCAGGCCGCCGATGCGGTCGCCCGGCTCGACGATGACGGCGGACTTGCCCATGCGGGCGGCCTGCACGGCGGCGGCAATGCCGGCGGCGGACGCGCCGTAGATCACAATGTCCCGTTCGATGTCGCCGGGGACAGGCACGGGCGCGAGGGTGTGCGTGCGCGTGGGAAGCTCCGCAAGCAGGCCGCCGGCGGACGCGGTCTGTGCAATCACAAGCATCACGACCAATCCGGAGGCAAGGCGGGCGGGCGGACCAAGAAGCAGGCATAGGCAATGATAAAACCTACGTGCGACGGCGTTGATGTTCATGGTATTTATTATTTTTCCCGTTCGATTTCAAACTCAAGGCAGATAAGGGTCCGCGCCGGGAGGTCGCAGGTGAACTCCGGGGATCGGGAACGGGCGTCCAGTTTTCCCATGCTGCCTTCGCGCGGGTTGTCCGGTCCCCACCACATCGTTTTGATTTGCGTTCCCTCGATGACGCGCTTCCCGAGGTTGACGGTCACGTTTTTGAGCGGGGTCGGCTCCGCGTTCAACAGCCAGACTGTCATCTGTCTGCCACGCAGGAAGGCGGCGGTGGAGCGCAGTCCATCGGGAATTGTCGTCGGCACGTAACGGCCTTCGCCGGAGGTGTTCACGAGCTGCTTGTATATATAATAAATGCGCATGATTGCCAGCGAGCCGTCCTTGAGGGCACGGAACATCTTGAAGGTTTTCTTCTCGTTGCCGAGGGAGAGCCAGTCGCTGACGCCGCCGACGCCGGCACGAATCTGGCCGAGGAGAACGGCGGTGTTGACGGCGGCGTCCTCATCAGGTCCTGTCCAACCATGCAGCTCGGTGTTCCATAGCGGCTTCCCGAGCTTCCGCGCCAGGGTCGCCACCTCTTCGAGCGAGCCTTTTTCCGC
This sequence comes from Opitutaceae bacterium, assembly GCA_031263125.1. Taxonomy (GTDB): domain Bacteria; phylum Verrucomicrobiota; class Verrucomicrobiia; order Opitutales; family Opitutaceae; genus Ereboglobus. The sequence continues at coordinate 5,965 of JAISGL010000257.1, forward strand.
CGTGTTGTGCGTGGAGACAATATCGAAAAAAATGTCGCCCGCGTCGCGGCCTTTCATGGCGGCGCCGACCCACGCTTTCGCGCCGTTGTAATCAAAACTCGACGGTGCGATCAGCAATGGCGTTTCAACGCCCAATTGCTGACGAAGGCGTCCGGCCATGATCCCGGCCTGCCTCGGCGTCACGAGCCGATCCACCTCGTTCTTGAGGTCGAGGTAGGTGATGCTGAAGCCTTTCGTTTTCATAAAGCGGACATAACGCGCCATGTAGTCCGCCGCCTTCTCCGCTTGGAATTTTTTATAAACCCACTTCCTCTTTCCCTCCTTTTGGATGGACTCGAACTCCGTGATCCACATCGGAAAGCAGGTGTAGGGCATATCCTTCTGCTCGGTGCTGATTGGGCGCGGGCTGCCGAAAAAGGCGAGGTCGGGACGCGCGGCCTTGAGGTGGGTCATCATGTCCAGAATCTGATCGTAAGCCTCCGGCTGGAACACGCCTTCCCTGGGTTCCGCCGCCGCGCGGACGGCCACGCGCGCGTATTGCACCCGGCACTCGCGCACGGCGGCTTCGGCGTGGCGTTTTTGTTCGGCGGGTTTCAGCGTGTCCCACGACCAGAGCCGCTCGAAGTCCATGCCGTATGCCATTTGCTGGGCCGGGGTCTCCGCGACCGTGACGACAGGCGCCTGTCGCGCGGCGACGGCACCGGCTGCCACCATAAAGATGACCGGCAAAACATACCATCGGGTGAATATCATAAACATATTATCAGCTGATGTTACGCAGCCGGCAGATTTTGTAGGGCCTGACACAAGGCCAGGCCCTACGTGTCGCGTAACATCAGTTATCAGTCGAATTTGGCCAGGATCACGAGGCGGGCGGATTTTAATCTGGCGGCGGAACCGGAGAAGGTCCAGTCGGGCCGTCCGGCGGGATTATTGCCGATGCCAATATCGCATTTCGCGCCCGCCTTCCAATTGTTATAGGCGAGGACGGTTTGCCTCCCGGCGGTGTTGTGGATTTGCATGGAGCCGTAGCCGGGCGAGCGGAGCGGGGACATGGCGTCGCCGAAGTCGTAAGCGGTGTCGCTGGCGCCGGGGACGCCGGCCTTGTTGGCGGAGCTGTAATTGCAATCCCAGAACTCGATATTGCCCTTGTCGAATTTGCCATTTTCCACTCCGGCAACGTTGGATTTGACGACGAGATTGGCGATGTATTGCTGGAAACGGGCGCCGGATTTTTTGGTGGGAACCCCGATTTTGGCGAGATCCGGCGTCATCGTATCGAAGGCGGCGAAAGCATATTGTTTTTTGCCGTCGGACGAGACGGTTTCGAGATAATAGGCGACACGGCTGAATTTTTTGCCGGCAAATTTTGCCGAGTAATCAGCGGTGAGGGTGACCTCCGGGCCGCTGTTTTTGAGCGGGTTGGTTTCATACACAATTTGAAAACCGGCGGCCTCGGGGAGGCCGAGGTCGTTGGGGGCGGTGGCGGGGAGGTCGCCGCGAAGGAAGGCGCCGACCGGCAGGCCGGTGTCGGCGTCGCGGAGGTTCGGTTCAGCGGTGCCGGACCAAGCGAAGCGGACGGCGCGCGGGGCGGCGACACCGTCGGCGCGGACGGTGACACTGGCGCCGTCGATGGTGGCGGTGGCGGGCTGGAACGCGCCGCCGGCGCCGGCAAGCTCAAACCAGTCCGGTTCGCGCCGGTCGCGGGTTTCGAGGCGGCGGGTGTTGGCGAATGTGACAATGGCGGCGCCGCCGGCGAATGTCACGGAGGCGGGTGCGGGCGAGTCGCAGGCGACGTTTTTCATGCCATGTGTTTTGTTAAGCGCGAGCAACGCAAGACGGTGGCCGACGGTTTGCTTTTCCTTGGGGTGGATGTCTTTTATATTTCCGATGTCATTGATAATGGCGATGCCGGAGCGCCTGTCATCGTCGGCGAAACGTTGCTGCGCGGCCCAGAGTTCCGGGAGGGCGCGCGGATCGTGTTTGTATTTGAACGGGGCGAGCTGGACGATGTGGAGTGGCATGTCCGGATTTTGGAAAACATCGCGCCACGAGGCGGCGAGGGCGTTGAGCTTGTCATAATAAACCGCGCCGTCGGCGACATTGTGCTCGCCTTGGTACCAAATCGCGCCGCGCAGGGCGAAAGGGACGACGGGGGCGATCATCGCGTTATAGAGAACGGTGGGCGCCTGGTGCTTTTCCGGGCGGGTGTTGAGCGGGCGGAGTTCACCGGGGAAGGCAGGCGGAATGGGAATCGCGTCACCGGCGACGGCGGCCTGCTGCGCGGCATCGAGCCAGGCTTTTTGCGCGGCGATGAATTTTTCCGTGAGTTCATCGTTTAATTTGGCGCCGGGCGTGGCGGCCTGGACGGCGTGGTCGATGCCGGCGAGCGCGGGGATTTTCGCGAAGCCGGACGGCGCGGTCCACGGCTCGATGCCGGTGCCGCCCCACGACGGATTGATGAGGCCGACCGGGACGTTTAATTTTTCCATCAATTCGAGGCCGAAAAAATAAGCGACGGCGGAGAAACCGGCGGCGGTTTCGGGTGTGGAGGACGTCCAGGCGGCTTCGAGTGTTTTGGCGGGCGCGGCGGCGAAGGCGCGTTTGATTTTATACAAGCGCAGCAACGGGCGGTTCGCGGCGGCGACGGCAGCGTCGCCGTTGGCGGCGCGGGAGAGGCGGAAATCCATGTTGGACTGGCCGGAGCAGAGCCAGACCTCGCCGACGAGGACATTGGAGAAGCGAATGGTGTTTTCACCGGTGATGGTGAGCGTGGCGGGGGTGGCGCTGGCGGCGAGCGGCTTGAGGGTGACGCGCCATTTGCCGTCTGCGCCGGCAGTGGCGGCGGCGGTCTGGCTGGCGAAGGAGACGGTGATGTTTTCGCCGGGGCCAGCCTCGCCCCAGACGGGCACGGGGCGGTCGCGCTGGAGCACCATGCCGTCGCCGAAGATGACGGCAGGTTTGACGGCGGCGTTGGCGCTGACGGAGGCAAGGGCGAGGGTAAGGGCGAGGGTAAGGGTAAGGGCGAAGGCGAAGGCGGCAAAGATGGCGTGTTTTATAAAATCGCACCGGGAGTGCGTGATGTGCATGGCGGGATTGGTGGAAGTGTGCATGGCGGGATTGGCGGAGAAAAATGAGGGTGCGGCGGTATGCGGCTGGATATGGTCAAGCATAGAGGCGCATTATGTCGGGGAAATACTGATTTGGAAAATAATTTTCCCCTAATGAAAAATAAGCGCAATTTACATTGACAATATGCCGATATTTTTTAGCAATGGGAAAGTCATCGAATCCGCGATATTCCATCGCGAAACCAATTCAATAGAGAAATGAGAGCCAAAAAGAAAAACACCAGCACGCGCGACGCCGCCACGCATCCGCACATCGTGCCCGTGCTGTTGAAGGCGCTGCGGGTGTTCGCTGCCATCGCGCGCGGCGAGACGGAACCGACTGCCAAGGGCCTGGCGGTTACGCTGGGTATTTCGCCGACGACCTGCTACCGCATTTTGCAAAGTTTTCTGGCGGGCGGCTGGCTGCGGGCGGGCACGGGCGGAACGTTTGGCCTGTCCCTCGCTCTTGTGCCGCTGATGCATCCGCTGCTGCGGCACGAACTGCTCATCGACACGATACGCGAGCCGCTGACGGCGCTGGCGCGGACAACGGGGATGACGACGAAGCTGAGCATCCGGCAGGGGGACAGCGCGGTGACGGTGTTCGTCGCGAGTTCCCCGAGGCCCACGGCAATTTCCTCGCAGGTCGGCGCGGTGTTTCCGCTGGCGCTGGGGTCGAGCGGCGCCGCGATTCTGGCGACGCTGCCGGAAGCGGAGGCTGCGCGCATTCTGGACGCGGCGCCAGCGGAGGCGTGGCGTTACCAGAAGCGGGCGGCGGCAGATCGGCGCGTGCAGGAGTGCCGGCGCACCGGCTGCTGTTTCGACACCGGCTCCTACCAGCCGCAACTGCACACGGTGTCGACGACGGTGCAGGCGGCGCGGCACGGGCTGCTCGGCTCAATCACGCTGCTGGGTTTCCCTCATGATTTTGCACCGGGGTTGCGACCGGCGCTGCTGCGCGAGTTAAAGTTCACGGCGGGCGGTTGCGTGCGCCTGCTCGAAAGCCAGGGACTGACTGGCGACCTGATGTCACGCGACACGTAGCAGGCGGTGGGCTGGGCGGTGCTGACGCACAACATGTGGGTGCTGGCGAGGCGCGAGCAGAACATGCGAGAGGAACAGGACAGGCGGAAAGCAGCCTGAAAAAAGCGGAATAAGATTTTTTCCAGGGAAGCGGCGAAGGCCGCGGGCGGAGCGCGTACCGATGTATCCAAAAAAAGGGTACAAAGGCCGGTTTCCACGGGAAAAAGCACAGTCAAGCGTTCTGCGGCGCCAGCGGCGCGCAAAAAAATGCCGACACGCCGGTCCGGCCCCCTTTCGAAAACGCATCCTTTGGTGGGGAGAGACTCTATATACGCCATCCCGCCCTGCCTGAACCCTCAGCCCGCAAATGGCGAATCCCAGATCATCGCAAGGGCGCCGCGCCAAAGCTCAAGGCGATTCGATACCGACGCATCCTGCGCCAGATGCCCCGGCGACATTCGCCCCGCGAATCCTATCATCAGACACATGGCCAAAAACAGTACCGCGCGGACAACCACAGTGAGCACCCTGCGCCAAACCTTGCCGAAAACATCCTGCCGCGAGAATGCAAAAAAAACATACCAGCGCCCCCAGCACGGCCACGGCACCTCCGCGCGAACAGGTTTTGGCAAGCGCAAACCACAAGTGCGCACGATAAAAAACAGGCGTGGGGGTGATCCCAAACAGCAGGCGGATTAAAAAGCGCAAAAAAGCTGCCAGCAGTTTTCCAAAATTCATCGACGCTGCGCTCAGCAGCGCATTCACCGCGTCCCCGGCCTCCCCCCACAGGCGGTTGCGTTCCATCCGGTGTTCGGTTTTGCAATGTCCTATCGTCGGCTCCACTGCCGCCCGGTGTTTCATCCTTTTCCACAACCGCCTGCCTATGTTTCCTCTTCGCCGCCGGTCCACATGGATCGTCTCCTTTCCTTTGTGATCGTGCCCTTGGTATCCCATGTCCACATGCACCTCCTTCACCTGTCCTTTTGTCATCCGGCGCGTTTGCCCGAGTTGCTCTTCGAGCGTGTGTCCATCGTAGGGATTGCCTTGCATGCTTTTGGTTCCCACCAGCCAGCCGCCTTCGCTTGTCACCGCCACGCTCACTTTGTTTCCAAACTCATACTTCTTTCCCGCCTTGCCTTTCGCCATGCATTGCACGTGCGGCTCGTGCACACTGTAGATTTTGTTTTTGTCGTTTCTTTCCTGCGAGTGGATTTTCTTCGCCACCGTCAGCAGCTTCACCAGCTTGTCCTTCGGACCATGCTTCTGCCAGTCGATTTGCCGGTCGATTTGCCGGATGATTCGTCCGAGGTTCGTGCGCAGTTTGCGCGTGCATGCCCCCGCCCGTTTCGGCTGCCGCGCGTGCGCGTAACGCGCGCTCATCATCAGCAGTTGCGGGCCCACCCGTTCGTAGCTTTGCTTGATCCGCAGCCCGCGTTTGCGTGCTTCTTTCACCAGCCGCTCCCTCGCACGGTTGTAGAGTCTCGCGTCGGTCGGAAACCGGATCGCCTTGGTTTGCACTGTCGTGTCGATGTTCACCCGTTTGATTTGCAGAGGCGTTATCACCCGCATCTTCATCCCTGCATCGATGGTTTGTTTGAGCATCAGCTCCGCGCCTTCCTCCCCGAGGCGTTTGCGCCACCTCGTCATGCTCGATGGGTCTGTCGGCGCTTCATATTGGATGAACTGTTCCCCGCTGAAGTGCTGCCAGTAGATGTTCTCCACCCATTGCTCCACCACCACTTCGTCGCTCAGATCGAATTGATACTTCAAATAATGCAGCGCCACCATCAACCGCGTGTTCACTCCTGGCGCCCCGGTGCTGGCGTGATACTTCGCCCCAAGCTTTTCCTCAAACACGGTCCAGTCGATGAGTCGCCCGAGTTTCACCAGCGCGTGCTCCGGGTTGACCAGTTCTTCAAGCTCTCGCTTGAACATCTCCATTTGTTTTTGCGGTTCTTTTGTTTTGGGTTGCATCGATTTTCCCGGGTTTTGTGGGTTATTTGTCTGTTTTCCGGGAAAATGCACACCCATGTTTCTTTGTCAACATATTTATTATCAATATGTTGTGAATTTTTCAAGGATCGACTATTTAAAGCCGAGTCCTCTACATACCCTGCGCGCTAACATTTCCCCCTGAAACGCGCCCGGACAAAAAACCCTCCGGGCGAACTGCGGAACTCTGGTTAATGTGCGAACGAAAACTGTAAAGAGACTATAAAAACAGGGACAGACTCTAGATTAGGCTTGCAGCGTGGTTATTTTCCGGCGTTTGTTTTCCGCATGCGAATCGCACGGATAAAAATTCATGGAGAGGATGCCGTCTATCACTGCATCTCCCGCACCGTTAACGGCGAACGGCTCTTCGACGAGGATGCCAAGGAGATGTTCCGCCGCCAAATGTGGCAAATCGCCGACTACTGCGGCGTTTCCATTCTCACCTACGCCATCATGGAAAACCACTTCCATGTGCTTGTCAGGGTTCCAAAAAAAGCGTCTATCTCCGACGAGGAACATCTGCGTCGCTATCGCTTGCTCTACCCGGAACCAACCCGTTTCCAAACCACATCGCTGGCAGTCGTCGAAGCGCAGCTCAAGGCTGGCGGTCCCGATGCCGAGGTATGGCGCAAACAGCAGCTTGCACTCATGAATGATGTCTCGGCTTTCATGAAATTGCTCAAACAACGCTTCACCATCTGGTTCAACAAAAACCACAACCGCTTCGGCACGCT
>JAISGL010000268.1 GCA_031263125.1 Opitutaceae bacterium
GTCCACGGGCAAGATGCCCGTGCTACTCGATCCGGCGGCTTCGCCGTCAGCGGGCGGGACGCCCGCTCTACTCCAGAATTGGCGGCATGCCCTGTCCCGTTTTTGAGATGCGCCCGCGCCAGCGAGCGGGCGCATCTCAAAAACGGGACAGAAGGAGGGAACCCTAAGGAGAGGATGGCAGGAGAAGATAGAGGAGCAGATGAGCGAGGGAGGGAATGCAGGAAACGCCGGGCAGATGGAAGAAATGATGCAAACGAAGGCCGGTCAAAGCGGGAAGAAGTGTCCGGTATGCGGGAAGGAGTTGATCAGGAACAAGGCCGGTGCGGAGCGAACAATAGAGAGCCGGTGCGGGCACACCCACGGCGACAAAGTGGGTAGGCCCCTTGCTCCGGCAACTCGAAACCGACCAGACTCCGCGCCTGCTCAACGGGCTGCGCCAGGCGCTCGAGGGCCTGGATGGACAACCCCAAGCGCACCTGCAACGCACCATCGGCTACTTCGAAAACAATATCAGCCGCCTTCATTATCGTGGTGCGCGTGAGTGCAATGAACCCGTGGGCAGCGGCGCCATCGAGTCGACCTGCCGCCAATATCAGTGCCGCTTCAAACGTCCCGGCCAGTTTTGGACCAAGTCCGGTGACGAAGCACTCCTGGCTCTGGATTGCTTCTGGCGCAATCACCGATGGCATCTTCTCTTCCCTCACTCCATCAATCCCCTCTCCCCTCCCTACCTGTCCAGAAATTGAGATGCGCCCAATGAACCGCTTCGTAGCTCATTCGCATCGCTCTTCCGCGTCGTTTCCCGCAACTTTCACTACGCTCGATTACACTCTGCCAACCTGACGCTTATTTTCCGCCATGTCCTCCGCACCCAAACCCACGTCCCGCGCCTCCGCGTTTGTCTCGCACTCGGCGAAACTCGGCACGGATTATCTCGTATTTGCCGAAACAATCGGCGAGGCCGCTGCCTCCCCTTCCGCCTCCCCCGCCGCCGCCTCCTCCTCCGCCTTCACCACCGCGCCGCTCCCCGTCGTCGTGGTTGTTGATGGCGATTACATGTTCGAACCGCTCGTCGCCGCGGCAAATGCGCTTCACCGCGAAAACAAAATCCCGCCCGTGCTTCTCGCCGGCATCGGTTATGGAAAACCTTTCGGCAGTCCGCTCAACAAACGCGGACGCGATTACACGACTTCCAGGGGCGAAGAGGAACCCGACAGCGGCGGCGCGCGGCAATTTTTCACCCACCTGACCGGACAACTCTGGTCCGAACTCGACCGCCGTCATCCGGTGGACAAAAACCGGCGCGTCATCGCCGGACATTCGCTCGGCGGGCTTTTCGCGCTGCATGCGCTTTTTCAATCAAAGCCTTTTTTTAATGCCGCCATCGTCGGCGCGCCTTCGCTGTGGTGGAATAATCATCGTTACCCCGGACAGCTTGCGCGGTTTCACAAAAGACATCCGGCGTTTGCCGCGTCACTCGCCGCGCCCGCGCGTCTTTTTCTCGGCATCGGCGAAAATGACACCGAATCGATGACCGGCGATTTCGCGCGTTTCGAGAAACAACTTGCCGGCGCACCTTTCGAGAATCTCGCGGTGCATGCGAAACGATTCCCGCGTCACGATCATTACGATTTGCTGCCGGTGTTGTTTCGCGCGGGGCTTGTTGCGTTGCTGGGTTGAGCACCGGGAGCGCGGACAGGGATGCCCGCGCTTCCAGGCGCGCCGCCGCGTTATTTGAAGGCGAGGCGATGAAAATCACTTCTGTGCCGGCGCGGCTGCCAAAAACCTCTTCTGCGCAACCGATGTTACGCGGACGGCGGGATTTTGTAGGGCCTGACCTTGTGTCAGGCCGCGCACGCGTGGGAGGCCACACTGGTAATTCGCGGCCTGACACAAGGTCAGGCCCTACGAGCTGCGTAACATCAGTTAAACAGGCGTTTAAAAAAGGTGAGTGTGTCGTCGAGGAGGGTGTAGGTTACCGGAATCACGACGAGGCTGAGGAGCGTGGAGGTCATGAGGCCGCCGGCCACGACGATGGCCATCGGGTGGCGGAAACTGGGGTCGCCTCCCGCGAGGCCGAGGATCACCGGGAGCATGCCGCCGGTCATGGCAAGGGTCGTCATGACGATGGGGCGGACGCGTTTGTGGCAGGCGTCGATGATGGCTTCGGGGCGCGTCATGCCTTTGACGCGCGACATGATGATGTACTCGACGAGGAGGATGGAGTTTTTCGTGACAATACCCATGAGCATGATGAGGCCGATGGCGGCGGCCATGGAGAAGCTGCCGCCGGTGACGACGAGCGGGAGGAGCGCGCCGCCGAGCGCGAGGGGGATGGCCATGAGAATTGTGACCGGCTGGAGAAAGTCGTGGAAGAGGAGGACGAGGACGGCGTAGACGCAGAAGAGTCCGATGAGCATGGCGGCGCCAAAGCTGCCGAACATTTCGCCCATGCGCTCGGCTTCGCCTTGCTCGACGAGGCGGATGCCGGCGGGGAGGTTTTGGAGGACGGGGAGTTTATAGGCTTCGGCCATGACTTCGCCGAAGATGCGTCCGTTGAGTTCGACGGAGACGGTGATGTTGCGGGAGCGGTCGAGGCGGGTGATCATGGACGGGCTGCCACCGAGCGCGATGCGGGCGACGCTGCCGAGGGCGACGGTGGCGCCGTTGGCGGCGGGGACGCGGAGTTGGGAGAGGGCGTCGAGGTCGGCGCGGGTGCCGGGGGCGAGGGCGACGCGGATGGGTATCTGGCGTCCGGGGAGGTTGAGTTTGGCGAGGCGCGCGGAGTAGTCGCCACTGGTGGCAACGCGGGCGGCGGCGGCGATGGCCTCGGTGGTGACGCCGAGCGCGGCGGCTTGGGCGAAGTCGGGCGTGATTCGGATTTCGGGGGCTTCGAGCGCGGCGCCGGAGATGACGGCGCCGGTGCCGCGGAGGGTGCGGAGTTGGGTTTCGAGCCGGGCGGCGGTGGTTTCGAGGAGCGCGGGGTCGTCGCCGGCGAGGGTGATGTCGAGTTTGGCGCCTTCGCCGGCGGCGCCGACCTGGACGCGGACGCCGGGGAGCGTGGCGAGGGCGGCGCGGATGTCGTTTTCGATTTCGCTTTGTTTGCGTTTGCGGGCGCCGATGGGCGCGAGGGTGACGGTGAGCGTGGCGGAGGCGCGGTCGGCCAGTGTGTATGCGTCGGGGCCTTCCCCGGTGGCGGCGGTGCCGATGGCGGCGAAGGTGCTTTTGATGACGGAGCCGGGGAGGCGCGCGATGCGGGCGGCGGCTTCGGCGGCGATTTTTCCGGTTTGTTCGAGCGAGCCGCCGGGCGGGAGCGTGAGGAGGACGGTGGTTTGCGAGAGGTCTTGCGCGGGGATGAAGGCGGCGCCGAGGAGCGCGGCGAGCGAGAGGGAGGCGGCGAGAAAAAGGGCGGTGGCGGCGGCGGTGGTTTTGCGGTGCGCGAGGGCTTTGTTGACGAGGGCGAGGTAGGCGCGCATGAGCCAGGTGTCTTTTTTGCCGGCGGTGGCAGCGGCCATTTTCGCGGCGGGTTTCATCCAGCGCGCGGCCATCATGGGGGTGAGGAGGCGGGCGACGAGGAGCGAGGCGAGGACGGCGGCGGCGGCGGTGATGCCAAACTGGCGGAAGACGAGTCCGGGGATGCCGCCCATGAAGGCGGTGGGGAGAAAAACGGCGACGAGGGTGAGCGTGGTGGCGACGACGGCGAGGCCGATTTCGCGCGCGGCTTCGTCGGCGGCTTCACGCGGCGTTTTGCCGAGGCGGGAGTGGCGGACGATGTTTTCGATTTCGACAATGGCGTCGTCGACGAGGACGCCGATGACGAGCGAGAGGGCGAGGAGCGAGATGATGTTGAGGCTGAAGCCGAGGGCGCGCATGGCGATGAACGCGGGGATGATCGAGAGGGGGAGCGCGGCGGCGGCGATGAGGGTGGCGCGTCCATTTTTGAGGAAGATGAAGACGACGATGATGGCGATGATGGCGCCTTCGATGAGCATGTGCATGGAGGCGTCGTAGTTTTCAATCGTGGGGCCGATGGTGGTGGCGGCTTCGGTGATGGTGACGGCGGGGGTTTTTTCGCGGAGGGCGGCGAGGGCGGCGCGGGTGTTGTTGAGGACGTCGAGGTCGGAGTAGCCGTTGGCGCGTTTGATTTGCACGGCGATGACGGGGTGGCCGTCGAGGGTGGCGAGCGAGGAGCGGTCGGCGTGGGTGTCGGTGACGGCGGCGATTTCATCGAGGCGGACGGGGGTGTTGGTTTTGGGCGCGGGGATGTGGAGGGCGGCGATGTCGGCGGTGGCGCGGGCGGCGGCGAGGGTGCGCATGGTCTGGCGGGTGGCGGAGATTTCGGCGCGTCCGGCGGAGTGGTCGGCTTGCGTGGCACGGAGGGTGGCGGAGACGTCGGCGGCGGTGATGCCGAGCGCGGTCATGGCGGCGGGGTGGAGGTCGACGTGGATTTCGCGGTCGATGCCGCCGAGGCGCGTGACTTCGCCGACGCCGCGCACGGAGAGGAGGGTTTTGGTGAGTTCGTCGTCGGCGAACCAGGAGAGTTCGGTTTCGTCGAGCGTGGCGGAGGCAAGGGCGTAGGTGGCGAGGATGTCCTGTTGTATTGTGCTTTTGGATACGCCGGGCGGGGACATGTCGGCGGGGAGGTCGTTGCGGACGCTTTCGACGGCGTTGCGGACTTCGTTGAGGGCGGTCTCGGAGTTTTTGTCGATTTCGAAGATGGCGGCGATGTTGACGAGGCCGTCGATGATCGTGGTCTGGATGTGGTCGAGGCGGCTGAGCGGGGCGAGTTTGTCCTCGATTTTGCGGGCGACTTCGGTTTCGAGCTGGCCGGGCGCGGCGCCTTCGAGCGCGGCGCTGACGTAGATCACGGGGATGTCCATGTCGGGCATGCTTTGCACGGGGAGCGCGCGGAAACTGATGACGCCGAGGAGCGTGAGGAGAATGAAGAGGAGGGCGACGGGCACAGGGTTGCGGATGGCCCAGGAGGAGAGGTTCATGGGATTTTGGATTTTGGATTGTGGATTTTGGATTGGTGGGGGCGCGGGGGACGCGGGGATGGGAGGCGCGGGATGGGGAGGCGGATGGGAGAGTGCGGATGGGGAGGATGCGGATGGGAGAGCGATTTAAGTCGATTTAAATCGATTTAAGTCGGGATGTGTGGCGGCGGGGCGACATGGCGGCGGGGCGGTGGCGGGTTGCGAAGCGGGCGGGCGAGGTTAGCGGGAGACGAGTGTCACGGCGGCGCCGTCGGCGAGGAACGTGCCGCCGGATTGCACGACTCGCGCGTCGGAGGCGAGACCTTTGGTGATTTCAACGAGGCCGTCGCGGCGGCGGCCGGTTTCGACGCGGACGCGGGTGACGTGCCGGGCGGCGTTGCGGGCGGCGGTGTCATTTTCCGGCGGGGGCGGGGGCAGGAGCGTGTAGAGGTAGTGCAGGCCGTCGCGGAGGACGAGGGCGGTTTCGGGGACGGTGAGCGCGGGCGTGGTCGCGAGGGTGATGCTGCCGCTGGCGTAGGCGCCGGATTTGATCCTGGCGCAGGCGTCGGGCGCGATGGAAACGTAGACGAGCGTGCGCGCGGTGTCCCTGGCAGCGGCGGGCGCGATGGCGCGGACGGCGCCGGCGATGGTGGCGCCGTCGGGGAGCGTGATGACGGCGGGCTGGCCGGGGCGGATGGCGGGGGCGTGTTGCGCGGCGACCTCGGCCTGCCACTCGATGCGTTGCCGGCGGATGAGGCGGTAGAGTTCCGCGCCGGGGGCGACGACGGCGCCGAGCGTCGCGGTGCGGGTGGCGATGATGCCGTCGTCGGGGGCGGTGATGGTGGTTTGCCGCAGGCGGATGCGCTGGGCGTCGAGGTCGGCGCGGGCCATGGCGAGCGTGGCGGCGGCGGTTTTTTCGGCGTTGAGGGCTTCGTCGAGTTGCTGCTCGGTTTGCGCGCCGGAGGGGTGGAGGAGGCGGGCGCGGGTGGCGCCGGCTTGCGCGCTGGCGTGCTGGGCCTCGGCGGAATCGACGGCGGCTTCGCAGCGGCGGAGTTCGGCGAGCACGGTGTCTTGCGCGAGGGTGGCGAGGGGCTGGCCTTGTTTCACGATGTCGCCGGTGTCGGCGAGGATTTCGGTGATGCGCAGTCCGTCGATTTCGGAGGCGATCACGGCTTCCTGCCACGGGGCGAACCAGCCGCCGGCGGGGATGGCGACGGGCCAGTCGAGTTGCGCGGGCGCGGCGGCGTTGACGGCGAGGACGGGTCTGGTTTCGGCAGACGGGGCGGCGCGGAGGGGAGCGCACGCGAAAAGTGCGAGTGCGAGTGCAAGCGCGAGTGCGCGTGCATGCACAAATACGAGTGCGAATGCGTGCGCGAGTGCGCGTGCGTGTGCGTGTGCGTGCATGAATGCGAGTGTGCGTGCGAATGCGTGCATGAATGCGCGGGCGAATGCGTGCGCGGGCGCGGCTGCGAAAACGAGCGTGGTTGGTTTTTTCATGGGATTGGGTCTATGTGCGCGGGGTGTTGAGGACGCCGTTGATCATGACGTCGATGGTCCAGCGGACGCGTTCGCGCGGCGTGCCTTCGAGGAGTTTTTTCCGAAGCGCGTGGATGTTTGGATAAGTTTCCGCGGGGATGTTCTCGATGACCTGTTCCATTGTGCCGAACGAAACCGCGCGGTGATGGTGCGCATCCTGCTCGGCGGCGATGGCGGCAAATTGGAGCAGAAGCGAGTCCACGCCCCAGGCGGCGCGTGCGTCGTCCGCGCCGCCCTCGCGCAACAACGCCAGGATCGCCTCAAGCATGCGCAGCGAGTTCGGACCGGTGGGGGCCGTCGTCAGCGCGAGCTGCCCGAGGCCGGGCATCGACATGAGCACCTTGAGGCAGGAGAATAAAATCGCGCTTAAACGCTCGCGCCAGCCGCCCTTGGACGCAGGCGGAATGACAACCTTGCCCAGCGCGCGGTCGAACATGAGCGCGAGCAGCGCGTTGAGATTTTCGACATACACATAAAGCGACGCCGGCCCCGTATCGAGCGCGGCGGCGACTTTGCGCAGGCTCAGGCCATCAAGCCCTTCGCGCGCCATGAGGTCGAGCGCGGCGGCCACGATCGCGTCGACGCTGAGAGGCGCCTTCGCGGGGCGTTCGCGCCGGGAGAGCCGCGCATCGCGGCGCGAAAGACGGGCGGCGCGAAGGGCGCCCGTATCGGGATTTTCAGGTGATTTTGGATTCATGATGACACCGGAAAAACACCAACAAACACCGTTCGTCAAGAACAATGTTCGTTACGAACGGTGTTTTTTTAGGGAAGAAGGAAGTGAGGGATGTAACTGATGCTTATGCGGCACGTAGGGCCTGACCTTGCGTCAGGCCGCGAATTACCTGTGTGATCCCCACGCGTTCGCGGCCTGACGCAAGGTCAGGCCCTACGTGCCGCGTAACATGGTTCTATCCCTTCCCTCCCTCCTTCCTTCCCTCCTTCCTTCCCTCCTCACTCCCTTTTTACTGTCCATCCGCCGTTTGCCCGCCTGCCCATATATTTTTCGTCACCTTTTTATCAGGCTTGCGTCTCCTGCATCGCGACCGGCATTTTTTGCCGGTCGCACTGTTTAACCGCCCAATCAACCAACGACTTTCCCAAGCTCACCGCACACGCACTCGCATCCGCACACGCATCCGCACCACACACGCACCACACACGCATCCGCACACTCACCGCATTCGCCACGCACACTCACACTCACCGCGCCGCACACGCACCGCACACCACACCCGCACACTCACCGCGCCGCGCCGCACTCGCACTCACACGCACTCGCACACTCACATCTCACCGCACACACGCACACCCACCCGCACCCGCTCCTCCGCAGCCTCTCCTTTTCCAACATGGCCAAATCCAGCAAGCCCTTCGGCAAAATCCTCGTCACCCTCATTCTCGTCGCAGCCGCCGCCTACGGCGTCTACTACTGGAAAAAATCCGATGACAAACCGCCCGAAATAATCCCCACCACCATCTCCCGCGGCGACATTGTGCAACTCATCACCGCCACCGGCGTCATCCAGGCCCCCACCAGCGTGGACGTCTCCTCGCAAATCTCCGGCAAAGTCATCGCCCGCAACGTCGATTACAACGACCACGTCAAGGAAGGCGACGTCCTCTGCCTCATCGACCCCGCCACCTACAAGTCCAGGCTCATCCAAACCGAAGCCCAGCTCGCCAACACCAAGGCCAGCTACACGCTCACCCGCCTCAACACCGAGCGCACCCGCGAGCTTTTCCAGAAAAACCTCGTCTCCCAGGCCGACGTCGACCAGGCCAACGCCCAGCTCGAACAAGCCGAGGCCCAGCTCAAAATCCAGGACGCCAACGTCGAAAGCGCCCGCGTCGACCTCGACCGCTGCACCATCACCGCCCCCATCGACGGCATCGTCCTCGACCGCCAGACCGACATCGGCAAAACCGTCGCCGCCAGCCTCAACGCCCCCACCCTCTTCACCCTCATCAACGACCTCACCAAACTCGAAATCTCCGCCGACGTCTCCGAAGCCGACATCGGCGCCATCGCCCTCGAACAAGACGTCCAGTTCACCGTCGACGCCTACCCCGGACGCCAGTTCGCCGGCAAAGTCTCCCAAATCCGCAACCTCCCAAAAACCGCCCAGTCCGTCGTCGTCTACTCCACCATCATTGAAGTCGACAACACCGACCTCCGCCTCAAACCCGGCATGACCGCCAACGTCAACATCGTCATCGCCCGCCGCGACAACGTCCTCAAAATCGCCAACTCCGCCCTCCGCGCCCGCATCCCCGAACAATACATGCCCGCCGCCCCCGCCAAAACCGACGCCCCCGGCGCACCCGGCGCGCCCGGCGGCTTCGGCAAAGGCCCCGGCAAAAGCGGTGGCAAAGGCCCCGGCAAAGGTTCCGGCAAAGGCGGCGGCAAGGGCGGTGGCGGACGCGAACAAATGGTGGCCCTCATGGAAGAAGTCGGCATCACCTCCGGCCCCGGCGAGCAACCCGCCACGCCCGCGCAAATCGAACAACTCAAAACCCTCGCCGCCGAGCGCAACATCACCCTCCCCGAACAAATGCTCGCGCGCCTCTCCGGCGGCGGACGCAGCCAGGGCGGCGGCGATTCCGCCCCCGTCACGCGCACCGTCTACCGCGTCGTCTCCCCCTACCCCAACCTCAAACTCGAAGCCATCTCCATCCGTTGCGGCATCAGCGACGGCACCGCCACGCAAGTCATCGGCGGCCTCGAAGACGGCGCGGAAGTCATCGCCAGCATCTACGTCCCCGGCTCCGGCTCCACGCCCGGCGGCGCCAGCAACCCCTTCGGCGGCGGACGCGGCTTCGGCAGATAAAAACCCGCCCCTCCCAAGGTTTTTCCACCACCATGCAACCCGTCATCAAACTCGAAGACATCCGCAAGACCTACGTCACGGGTGAAATCGAAGTTCACGCCGTCCGCGGAGTCTCAATCGAAATCTTTCCCGGCGAATTCGTCGCGCTCATGGGCGCCTCCGGCTCCGGCAAGTCGACGCTCATGAACACACTCGGCTGCCTCGACCGCCCCAGCGGAGGCAACTACCTCCTCGACGGCATCAACGTCTCCAAACTCAACCGCAACGACCGCGCCGACATCCGCAACCAGAAAATCGGCTTCGTCTTCCAAGGCTTCAACCTTCTCGCCCGCACCTCCGCCATCGAAAACGTCGAGCTGCCCATGCTCTACCAACGCCAGCGCGTCTCCACCTCGGAAATGCGCCACCGCGCCCTGGAGGCGCTCGAAATCGTCGGCCTCGCCAACCGCGCCGGCCACCACCCCAGCCAGCTCTCCGGCGGCCAGCAGCAACGCGTCGCCATCGCCCGCTCCCTCGTCAACCGCCCCCAGGTCATCCTTGCCGACGAACCCACCGGCAACCTCGACAGCAAAACCTCCGTCGAAGTCATGGGTGTTTTCCAAAAACTCAACGACCAGGGCATCACGATCCTCATGGTCACGCACGAACTCGACATCGCGCACTACTGCAAACGCAACCTCATCCTCCGCGACGGCAAACTCGTCAGCGACGTGCAAGTCCAGGACCGCCTCGACTCGGCCACCGAACTCCGCAAACTCGCCACCGCCGAAGCCGCCGCCAAACTCCACGACGGAGACAGGTGAAATGATTTTGGATTTTCGATTCTCGATTTTGGATTGCGCAAGCGACATTTCATAAAACACCACGACATATCCCCATAATCCCCATGAACGAAAAAGAACTCAAAAACCGCACCCGCCAGTTTGCGCTTCGAATCCTCAAAGTCGTCGACGCGCTGCCCACCACCTATTCCGGCCGCATCATCGCAAATCAACTTGGCCGTGCCGGCACCTCGGTCGGCGCCAATTACCGCGCCGTCTGCCGCTCCCGTTCCACCGCCGAAATGCTGGCCAGATTCGCCGTCGTTGAGGAAGAAGCCGACGAAACCGAATATTGGCTCGACCTGGCCATCGCCCACGGCTCCATGCCCGCCAAAAAACTCGCCCCGCTCTGCAAAGAAGCCGGTGAACTCACCGCCATCATGGTGGCATCCCAAAAAACCCTCCGCCGCAAACCCGCCCCCCGGCGCGGCAGCGCCTCAATCCAAAATCCAGAATCCAAAATCCAAAATTAACCCACCCCGCCGCTACGCACTAAACCAACCAACAAACCCGTTCCGCCCACCTCACCATGCGCATCTTACCCATCATCACCGCCATCATGGTGGCCTCCCAAAAAACCCTCCGCCGCACCCCCCCCGCCCTTCGGCGCGGCAGCGCCCCAATCCAAAATCCAGAATCCAAAATCCAAAATTAACCCACCCTGCCGCTACGCATTAAACAAACAAACCCGTTCCCACACCTCGCCATGCGCATCCTCTCCACCATCATAATCGCCATTCGCGCCCTCCGCCGCAACCTCATGCGCTCCATCCTCACCGCGCTCGGCATGATCATCGGCGTCGGCGCGGTCATCACCGTCGTCGCGATGGGCAACGGCACCAAGGCCCAGGTCGAGGCGCAAATCGCCAGCCTCGGCGAAAACATCATCACCGTGTTCCCCGGCAACTTCACCACCGGCGGCGTGCGCGGCGGCTGGGGTTCCGCCAGCTCCCTCAGCATCGACGACGCCGAGGCCATCAAGGAGGAAATCATCGGCGTCATCGGCGTAAGCCCCGAAACCCGCGACCGCGCCCAGGTTATCGCCGCCGGCCTCAACTGGAACACCAGCATCCAGGGCGTCTCCGCCGACTTCCCCGGAATCCGCTCCTGGAGCATCGCCGAAGGCGATTTCTTCAGCGACCAGGACGTGCGCACCACCGCCAAAGTCTGCATCATCGGCAAAACCATCGCCGACCAGCTCTTCCCCGACTCCAGTCCCATCGGCCAGACCCTCCGCATCCGCAACATCCCCGTGCGCATCCTCGGCGTCATGGCCGCAAAAGGCTTTACCGCCAACGGCAACGACCAGGACGACTTTGTCCTCGTCCCCTACACCACCGCGATGAAACGCATCACCAAACGCGACCGCATCAGCGACGTCCTCGTGCAAACGCAAAACGCCGACGTCCTCGAACGCGTCCAAATCGACATCAACGACATCCTCCAGCAACGCCGCCAGGGACGCGACCCCGACTACACAGTCCGCAACCAAATCGAAATCGCCCAGGCCCGCAACGCCGCCAACGAAACCCTCTCGTGGCTGCTCACCGGCATCGCCCTCGTCTCGCTCGTCGTCGGCGGCATCGGCATCATGAACATCATGCTCGTCTCCGTGACCGAGCGCACCCGCGAAATCGGCATCCGCATGGCCATCGGCGCGCACGGCGGCGACGTGCTCCTGCAATTCCTGACCGAGGCGATGGTCCTCAGCGTGATAGGCGGCGGCATCGGCATCCTCTGCGGAGTCGGCGCCTCGCAATTCCTCACCTATTACAAAGGCTGGATGATGGTCATTTCGTCCGGCTGGGTGGTGATCGCCTTCCTCATCAGCGCCGCCGTCGGCATCGGCTTCGGCTTCTTCCCCGCGTGGAAAGCCGCCCAGCTCGACCCCATCGACGCCCTCCGCTACGAATAACACCGCTGCCACCACCCACCGCCCACCCTGCCTGAAATCAGCCCCCCCAACCCTGCCAGACCGCTCCGTCCGCCCAGCCCGCTCCGCCCGATCAGTCCGCTCCGCCAGCTCCGCCAGCTCAGCCCGCTCCGTCCGATAAAAAAAACCACCATGCACCGCCGCCACTTCCTCAAAACCCTCGCCGCCACCACCGCAACCGCCGCGGCCACCTCGGCCTTCCCCCAAATCGTCCGCGCCGAAACCCTCGGACTCAACGCCGCCACCTCCCCCGGCAACCGCCTCGCCATCGCCCTCATCGGCTGCGGCGGACAAGGCCGGGGCGACATGGGCGCCTTCCTCGCCAGCAAACGCGCCCAAGTCGTCGCCCTCTGCGACCCCGACGACGAAATGCGCGACAAAGCCCTCGCCCGCGTCCGCGAAACCTACGGCGAAACCGCCGCCCCCTTCACCACCCGCGACTACCGCGAAATCATCTCCCGCCCCGACATCGACGCCGTCCTCATCGCCACCCCCGACCACTGGCACTGCCTCGCCGCCACCGCCGCCGCCCGCGCCGGCAAACACATCTACTGCGAAAAACCCGCCGCCAGCTCCATCCCCGAAGGCCGCGCCATGGTCGGCGCCATCACCCGCGCCGGCATCACCTGCCAGATCGGCTCCCAGCAACGCTCCTCCTCCGAATTCCAACGCGCCATCGACCTCGCCCGCGGCGGTTACCTCGGCAAAATCACCTCCGTCAAAGTCGGCCTCCCCCGCGACACGCAAATGCGCCCCAAAAATCCCCCGCCCCCGCGCCCCGAACAAATCCCCGACACCTTTGACTACAACCACTGGCTCGGCCCCTGCGAAGCCCTCCCCTATTTCAAAGACCGCGTCCACTTCCAATGGCGCTGGAGCTTCGCCTTCGCCGGCGGACAAGTCTCCGACTGGATCGGCCACCACTACGACATCGCCGCCCTCGCCCTGGACGTCGCCCGCCGCCAACCCGTCGCCATCCGCAACGCCCGCGCCACCTTCATCGACGACAGCCCCCTCTACAACACCGCCCGCGACTACTCCTTCGAAGCCCACTACGCCAACGGCGCCGTGATCGACGTCTCCTCCGCGCACCGCGACGGCCTCACCATCACCGGCTCCGAAGGCTGGGTCTACGTCGCGCGCGGCAAAATAGACTGTAGCAGTGAAACGCTCCGCCGCCTCGTCATCCCCGCGCAATCCCGCCTCTTTGCCAACGGCCCCAAAAACCACATGGACCAGTTCATCGACGCCGCGCTCACCGGCTCCGCCCCCCGCTGCCCCGTCAACGAAGCCCACAACATCGCCGCCGCCGCCCACCTCGCCAACGCCGCCTTCCGCAGTGGCCGCTCCGAACTCCGCTGGAACCCCGCCACCGAAACCCCCGTCGACGCCCCCGACACCGCCCCCTTCCTCCGCCGCACCTACCGCGCCCCGTGGGTGTTGCCTGCCTGAAACCACTCCGCCCAACCCGCCCACTCTGCCCAGCCCGCCCACCTCGCCCAGTCTCATCCGTCCGCTCAGTCCGCTCAGTCCGATCAGCCATATCCTTCCGCTCCCTCCGCTCCCTCCGCTCCCTCCGCTCCCTCCGCTCACTTAGCTCCCTTCGCTCCCTCCGCTCCGCCCAATCATGCACCGCCGCCATTTCCTGAAAACCCTCGCCACCACGACCGCCACGACCGCCGCCGCAGCAGCCGCCACCGCAGCATTCCCGCAAATCCTCCGCGCGCAACCCGCCGGACGCGCCACCGCGAACGCGCGCCTCGCCATCGGCGTCATCGGCACCGGCGGACAAGGCCTCAACATCATGGGCCAGGCGCTCGCCAGCAAACGCGCACAAGTCATCGCCGTCTGCGACGTCGACACCCGCCACGCCGCCACCGCCCGCCAGCGCGTCAACACCGCTTACGAAAACAACGACTGCGCCGTTTACCGCGACTACCGCGAACTCCTCGTCCGCCCCGGCATCGACGCCGTGTTGATCGCCACCCCCGACCACTGGCACGCCCTCCAAACCATCCACGCCGCCCGCGCCGGCAAACACATCTACTGCGAAAAACCCGCCGCCACCACCCCCGCCGAATCCCGCGCCATGATAAACGCCGTCGCCCGCGCCGGCGTCGCCTGCCAGATCGGCTCCATGCAACGCTCCTGGGCCGAATTCCAACGCGCCATCGCCCTCGCCCGCAACGGCTGCCTCGGCAAAATCCTCTCCACCAAAGTCGGCCTCCCCCCCGGCGCCCGCCTCCCCCAAGACCCCGACCGCACCCGCCCCGACCCCATCCCCCCCGAACTCGACTACGAACTCTGGCTCGGCCCCGCCCCCCACCGCCCCTACTTCGAGCAAGGCACCCACTACTACTGGCGCCACAATTTCGCCTTCTCCGGCGGACGCCTCACCGACTGGATTGGCCACCACCACGACATCGCCACGCTCGCCCTCGGCGTTGACAACCAACTCCCCGTCGCCATCCGCAACGCCCGCGCCACCTTCATCGAAGGCCGCTCCCTCTTCAACACCGCCTGGACCTACAACTTCGACGCCCACTACGCCAGCGGCGCCATCGTCAACCTCTGCGACGAAAACCGCGAAGGCATCACCATCGAAGGCACCGAAGGCACGATCCACGTCACCCGCGGACGCATCACGCACAGCACCCGCGCCCTCGAACGCGTCATCATCCCCCCATGGAAAAACCCCCTCGCCCGCGGCGCCCGCGCCCACATGGAAAACTTCATCGCCTGCGCTCTCGACGGCGGCGAACCCCGCTGCCCCGTCATCAGCTCGCACGCCTCCATCGGCGCCGGCCACCTCGCCAACGCCGCCTTCCGCAGCGGCCGCTCCGAACTCCTCTGGAACCCCGTCACCGAAACCCCCATCGACGCCCCCGACACCGCCCCCTTCCTCCAAAAAACCTACCGCGCCCCTTGGACCTTCCCCGCATAACCTGCCATCCGTCCGCTCCGTCCACTCCGTCCACTCCGCCCGCTCCGTCCGCTCCGTCCGATCAGCCCGCTCCGTCCGCCACCTTCCAAAATCCAAAATCGAAAATCCAAAATGAATATCGCCCTCCACGCCATCATGCTCCCCGCACTCGCGACCCTCGCCGCCCTCACCACCCTCGACGCCAAACCCGGCGAAACCTTCCCCCCGCTCACCGCGCGGGAAACCTCCGCCATCGACGCCGCCGCGCCCGAAACCGCCCGCGCCAAACCGCAAAAACCCCGCAAACTCCTCGTCTTCCACCGCACCGAAGGCTTCGTCCACAAATCCATCCCCAACGCCAGCCACGCCCTTCAACGCATGGGCGAACGCACCGGCGCCTACACCGTCACCCTCTCCGACGACATGGCGCAATTCGACCCCGCCACGCTCGCCGCCTACGACGCCGTCCTCTTCAACAACACCAGCCAGCTCAAATTTGAAAACCCCGCGCACCGCCAGTCGCTCCTCGATTTTGTGCGCAACGGCAAAGGACTCATCGGCATCCACGCCGGCTCCGACAACTTCCCCACCTGGCCCGAAGGCCAGGCCCTCATGGGCGGCGTCTTCCACAGCCACCCCTGGGTGGCGAAAGACACCGTCGCCGTGAAAAACGACGACCCCGCCCACATCCTCAACACCGCCTTTGAAAAACGCGGCTTCTGGATCACCGAGGAAATCTATCAAATCGTCGGCCCCTACAGCCGCGAAAAACAACGCGTCCTCCTGAGCCTCGACATGAGCCGCCCGGAAAACGCGCGCCCCGCCGCCAAAATCGCCCGCCCCGACAACGACTTCCCCATCAGCTGGCTGAAAACCGAAAGCAAAGGCCGCGTCTTCTACACCTCGCTCGGCCACAACAAAGACATCTTTGAAACCCCGCAAATCCTCCAACACCTCCTCGACGGCATCCAATACGCCCTCGGCGACCTCCAGGCCGACGCCATCCCCAGCGCCCAACTCGCCACACCCCCCACCCCCGCCCTCGCCCCCGACGACAAAACCCCAATCCAAAAACTGACTGCGCTCCCAACGCTCGCCGCCCTCTCCACCTACGAAGTCGGCGACCCGCTCGCCCCGCAGCTCGCCTATGAAAAACACCTCCGCGCCGCCCCCCCCGCCCAACGCGCCGCCGCCGAAACCGACCTCATCGCCCTCATCGCCGCCCCGGCCACCACCACCGCCGCCAAATGTGTTTTCGCCAACTGGCTCGGCTGGATCGGCACCGAAAAATCCATCCCCACGCTCACCGCCGCCGTCAAAGACCCCGCCCTCGCCCACGCCGCGATAAGCGCGCTCGCCACTATCAGTAATCCAGAGGCAAACGGCGCACTCTCTTCCCTCATTAATCAGAATCACATCGAATCTATACGTATCGAAGCTGCTAATGCATATGGTCAACGCCGCCTCCATTACTCCCCGGACGCCCTTGCAGAAATTGCAAATCCCCATTCAACCGCCGCGCTCGAAGCCCTCGCAAACATCGCCACGCCCGACGCCATCGAAACCCTTCGCGCGCTCTCATTCTCCGGTGCGCAGGAAATCCCGCACACCCGCGCCCTCCTCGCCGCGACCGGCAACCTCCTCCGCCGTGATCCCAGCGCAAAAAACCGAAACCTCGCCATCGACATCTACGCCGGCACGCTGCGCGCCGCCACCGCGCTCACCGCCCAAATTGAAACCGCCCAGGCGCTTGTCTCGCTCGACCCGGTGAATCAGGCGCTCTTTGTTTTCCCTATGGATTCCGATCCGCGTCTCCGCAACGTCATCGCCTGTGGCATGGCGACCTCTGGAAACGCCGGAGCCATCGAACTTATCACCGGCAATTACGCGAGCATCCCTGCCGACACGATATGCCGCATGCTGACCGCGCTCGCAACCAAACCAACGGCCACCGCGCTCCCCCTCATCGACATCGCCCTCGCTTCCGAAAATCCCGACGTTCAACTCGCCGCCATCGTCGCTGCCGCTGCCTGCGGTGATAACACTACCGTTGCGAAACTTCTTCCATTCCTCTCCTCCAAAAACAAAGACACCGCCGCCGCCACCTTCGCCGCCCTGACCCAACTCCCCGACTGCGACGGCAAAACCAATTCCGCGCTCCGCATCCCGGATTTCGCATTGCAACCCAACCTCCTTCTCATCCTCGCCCAACGTCAGGACCGCACCATCTTCCCCACCGCCCTCGCCACCACCGCCACCATCAACACCACCGCAACCACCACCACCGCCCTCGCTACCACCGTCTCCGCCACCGCCGCCACCGCCACCACCACCTCCTCCGTCTCCGCCTCCACCGCCGACACTCTCCGCGCCGCCGCCTTTGAAGCCATCGCTCTCCTCGTCCGCCCCGGCGACCTCCCGCAAATCCTCCCCCTCGCCGCCAACCTCAAACGCCCTGCCGACCGCCGCGAATGGACCAAAGCCCTCTACACCGCTGCCGCCTCGCACCCCGACGCCGGCGAAGCCGCCGCGCTCCTCCAAAAACAACTCCCCGCCGCCACCCCCGCCGACCGCGCCAGCCTCATCGCCGCGCTGACCATGGTGCAATCCGACACCGCCAAAACCGCGCTCACCGCCATGCTTACCGACAGCGACATCGACGTGCGCAAGGAAACCATCCGCGCCCTGAGCAGTGCCCGCACCGAAACCGCCTATGACCTCCTCATCGGACATATCGCCGCCGCGACCGACACCACCGAACGCCTCCTCGCGCAACGCGGCGCGATCGACACCCTCGACGCGCTCACGACGATATCCACCAACGACAAAGTCGCCGCCTACCGCAACCTCTGGAAAACTGCCGGCACGCAGGAACCCAAAGACGCCATCATCGCCGCCGTAAAACGCATCAAAGGCACCGCCGCCGCCGCTCTCCTGAAGGAAATCGCCCCCGCAAAAACAAAGTAGCCCCCCTATCCGTCCCAATTCGCCCTGTCAGAATCGCCAAAAAACACAATCTGATGTTACATGGCACGTAGGGCCTGACCTTGTGTCATGCCGCGAATTACCAGTGCAGTCTCCCACGCATGCGCGTCCTGACACAAAGTCAGGCCCTGCAAAATCCCTGCAATATCCGCCGACTGCGTAACATCACTTATAATTTTATTGATTCTTACCCCGAGTTCCGCAGTTCAAAAAGTCCGATTCTTGATAATCAACGTGTTAACCCGAGTTCCGCAGTTCACCCGGATGGCGAAAAAACTTTCAGAGGAGAGCGGTTTTTTGTCCGGGCGCGTTTCATAGGGAAGCGTTATCGCGCGGGGCATGTAGTGCCGAACACCCTCTATGCAGGCGAGGGATTTTTGTGAGATACTGCCGGGCATGTTTCTACATCAGAAAAGCAAGTCTGTCCGGAGAGTTGGTTACAGCCATTGGAATCTTTGCCGAACGGTGCGTACGACGCGCGGCCCCCCTGCCTCATCCGTAA
>JAISGL010000023.1 GCA_031263125.1 Opitutaceae bacterium
AGTCCGCCAAGTCACCGTCATCGCCCCCGGCGGCGCCCCTGGCAACGCCCCCGGCGGCGCGCGCCGCTGGACCGCCTACGAAATCCACGCCGGCCACAGCGAAACCACCGCGCCCTGCGTGCCCCTCCACACCGTCGAACACCCCGACGGCACGCACCACCCCGAAGGTCTCCGCAGCGGAAACATCCTCGGCACCTACCTCCACGGTTATTTCGAAGCCCCCGAAACCCGCGCCCAATTTGCCGCTCTCGCCGGCATCACCGCCCATCGCGCACACCCGCTCACCTGGTCTGAAAAACGCCAGGCCATCTACTGCGCCATGTCCGACCACATCGCCGAGCATCTGGACCTCGCGCCCATCCGCCGCTATCTCGGCCTCTAGCCCAGCTGCTCAGATCGGCCTGCTCTGTCTGATCTGTCCGATCTGTCAGATCAGCCCGATCCCTCCTCCCTCATCCTCGCACTCCCGCACTCACTCACTCACTCCCTCACTCACTCACTCACTCACTCACTCCCATGCTCACCATCCCACCGCTCTCACGCGAACTCGAGCCGGCGCTTCGCGCCGCCATCGACAACAAAACCAAACCGCCCGGCTCGCTCGGACGCCTTGAGGAAATCGCGCTCCGCCTCGGCCTCATGCAAGGCACGCTCACGCCCGCGCTCCACGCGCCCGCCGCGCTCGTCTTCGCGGGCGACCACGGCCTCGCCGACGAAGGCGTCAGCCCCTTTCCGAAAGCCGTCACCGTGCAAATGGTGCTCAACTTCCTCGCCGGCGGCGCGGCAATCAACGCCTTCGCGCGCCAGCACGGCCTGAACCTCAAAGTCATCGACGCCGGAGTCGCCGGCCCGCTCCCCGCGCACCCCGGCCTCATCGCGTGCAAAGTTCTCCCCGGCACGCGCAACGCGCTCCGCGAACCCGCGCTCACGCCCGCCGAAGTCTCGCTCTGTTTCGCGCACGCCGACCGCATTGTCGCCGCCCTCCACGCGCGCGGCTGCAACGCCGTCATTTTTGGCGAAATGGGCATCGGCAACACCTCCATCGCCTCGCTCCTCATGAGCGCGCTCACCGGCGAACCGCTCGAAACCTGCACCGGACGCGGCGCAGGCCACGACCCCGCCGGACTCGCGCGCAAACTCGACATCCTCAAACGCGTGCAAGCCCGCCACGGCGCCATCACCGACCCGCTCGCCGCGCTCTCCGCTTACGGCGGCTGCGAAGTCGCGATGATGACGGGCGCGATGCTCTCCGCCGCCTCGCGCCGCATGCTCATCATGAACGACGGCTTCATCGTCACCTCCGCGCTCCTTGTTGCCTCGCGGATCAACCCGTCCGTTCTCGACTACACCATCTTCGGCCACACCAGTGCCGAAGGCGCGCACCCGAAACTCGTCGCCGCGCTTGGCGGCAAACCGCTCCTCACGCTCGACCTCCGCCTCGGCGAAGGCACCGGCGCCGCCCTCGCCTGGCCCCTCGTCGTCAGCGCCGCCGCCTTCCTCCGCGAAATGGCGACATTCGATTCCGCCCACGTGAGCAACAAAAGCTGATCCCTCCCGCTTAAAATCGCGCTCTTATCACATCAAAGTGCGAGATTTTCGATAAAATCTCGCACTTTGACCCCAAAACACCCACATTCCCGCCATGCTTCACGACATCCTGCTCACACAAAAACGGGAAATCGACGCGCGCCTTGCCGACGCTTTTATCCCGCGCACGTCCGCGCCCAACCCCGCCGCCGCTGACTTGATACGCGTGATCACCGGCCCGCGGCGCGCGGGCAAATCGAGTTACGCCGCGCATCTCGCGGCACACGCAAACGACGAACCCTTCGGTTACGCCAACTTCGACGACGAACGCCTCGCGTCCCTCGACGATTACGATGCGCTCCTCGCCGCCATCGACGCGCTCTACGACAAACCCAGGCTGATTTTTTTCGATGAAATTCAAAACCTGCCGCACTGGGAACTTTTCGCAAACCGCATCCACCGCGCCAAACGTCGCCTCATCCTCACGGGCAGCAACGCCCACCTGCTCGGCTCCGAACTCGCCACGCATCTCACCGGACGCCACCTCACGCTTCCGCTGCTGCCCTTTTCATTTCGCGAATACCTCGATGCCAAAGGAGCCGGCTCCGCGGCCTCGCGCACGCAAAACGAAACCGTTGAACTGTGCCGCGCATACGCCACCGAAGGCGGTTTTCCCGAAGTTGTCCTCAAAGACATCTCGCGCGATGACTACCTCAAAACCCTCCTCCAGGCCGTGCTCTTCAAGGACATTGTCGGTCGCTACCGGATACGCGCCACCCGCGCGCTCGGGGACATGGTCACATTTTTGCTTTCAAACAGCGGCTCTGAATACTC
The DNA here is from genome assembly GCA_031263125.1 of Opitutaceae bacterium. Classification (GTDB taxonomy): domain Bacteria; phylum Verrucomicrobiota; class Verrucomicrobiia; order Opitutales; family Opitutaceae; genus Ereboglobus. The sequence continues at coordinate 2,362 of JAISGL010000023.1, forward strand.
CTACTCCACACTCGCCGGCATCCTCGGCAGCCGCGGCGACCACACCGTGCGCAAATACCTTGGTTACCTCGAACAAACCTTTCTGCTCTTTTCCGTCACGCGCTTCTCCTGGAAAGTGCGCGAGCAGGCCGCATTCAATAAAAAAGCCTACGCCATGGACAACGGACTCGCCTGCGCCGCCGGCTTCCGTTTCAGCGCCGGCATCGGGAAACTCTACGAAAACATGGTCGCCATCGCCTGTCACCGGCGGCAATTGAACGGAGCCTCGCGACTCTTCTTCTGGAAAAATGCGCAGCAGGAGGAAGTCGATTTCGTGCAACAAACCGGCGGACGCGTGACGGCGCTCATCCAGGTATGCGCCGACGCCACCGCGCCCAAAACACGCGAACGCGAAATGCGTTCCCTGCTCAAGGCATCGCGCGAATTACGCTGTGACAATCTTCTCCTCCTCACTGAAACAGAGTCCGGCGAAGAAACCCTCAACTGGCATGGCATGAAGGGAAAAGTCACCCTGAAGCCCATCAGCCGCTGGCTTCTGGAAAACGACTGAATCCAATGCGCACCCAAAGTGAAACGAAACAATCATGCCCGCCCCGCAAAGGCGCCTCATCTTGAAAGCAAACGGGAATGAACCGCATATCCGCCTTCCTCACACGCGAACTCCGCGCCATGCACTCTGCCGTGATGTTTTTCACGCGGATACCGATGCCCTCGCTCGCGAACCACGACCCCGCCGACTTGCAACGCTCCTCAACATATTTCCCGCTCGTCGGCTGGCTCGTCGGCGGCGCGGCGGCGCTGACGTGGTGGGGCGCGATTCAAATCTGGCCGCCCGCAATCGCGAGCGGCGCAAGCCTCGCCGTCACGCTCCTCCTCACGGGAGCATTTCACGAAGACGGCTTTGCCGACATGTGCGACGGCTTTGGCAGCGGCGCGCCAAAGGACCGCGTCCTCGAAATCATGCGCGACTCCCGCATCGGCGCGTTTGGCGCGATCGGCCTTGTCGTGATGCTCACGCTCAAATGGCAGACCGTCGCCGCGCTGCCCGCGCACTCCGCGTGGCTCGCGCACTCCGCATACTCCGCGCACTCCGCGCACCCCGCATGGCTCGCGCCCGCGCTCCTGTTCGCCGCGCACGCGCTCTCACGCGGCGCATCAGCCACGCTCATGACGACCCTCGCCTACGTGAGCGAACAAGGAAAAGCCAAACCGCTCGCCACGACGCTGCGCGGCTGGCGGCTCGTGATGTCGCTGGCATTCGCGCTCGCACCGATGGCGCTGTTGCCACCGCGCTTTTGGTGGACGCTGGCCGCGGTCGCCGCCGCGCGCGGCGTGATGGCGCGGCTGTGCAAACGCCGCATCGGCGGTTACACGGGCGACTGCCTCGGCGCGACGCAGCAAGTGTGTGAAGTGGCGTTTTATTTGTGCGCGATTGCGCTGACAAACCCATGAGCGGAATTTTTGCAGCGCAAACCTCCAATCCGCATTCACGTCCAGATGCGTTTTCCGCCCAGGACGCCCGGACGGATTGGAAATCCGCGCCGCGGGAATCCCGCATCCTCCTCATCCGCCACACGCGCCTCACCATCGCCCCCGGCATCTGTTACGGACAAACCGACATCCCGCTCGCGCCGACATTTCCCGCCGAAGCCGCCGTGGCGCTCGCGCGCCTGCCGTGGCGGCCGTCCGAAATCCGCACCAGCCCCGCCGCGCGTTGCGTGCGACTTGCGGAATTTCTTTGCGCCGGCGCGCCCGTCATTCAACGCGACCCGCGCCTTCTCGAACTCAATTTCGGCGAATGGGAAAACCGCGCGTGGAATGCTTTCCGCTCGCCGCAAAGCGAAGCATGGGCGCGTGACCCGATGAACATCCGCCCTCCCGGCGGCGAAACCGGAAACGAATTCCACCAACGCGTCGGCGAGATACGTTCCGAACTCCTCACGCGCATCGCGGCGGACAAAACCGGCGCCCTCCGCATCGCCGTCGTCACGCACGCCGGAGTCATCCGCTCATGGCAGGCGCATGCAAGCGGACGCAGCCTGATGGATTTTTTCAGCGCCCCCGTCCCGCACGCCCAGCCCATCGCCGCGCCCTGACGTGAATTTTTTGGAGTGCAACTGATGAGATGATGTTACGCAGCCCGTAGGGCCTGACCTTGTGTCAGGCCGCGAATTACCAATGTGGCATCCTTCGCGAGCACGGCCTGACACAAGGTCAGGCCCTGCGAAATCCGCCGGCTGCGTAACATCAGTTATGATCTGATGTTACGCGGAAGAGTTTTTTTTCCAGTGCGGCGCGAAGAGGAGGAGGGCGTCGAGCACGAGGGCGTGCGTGATTTTTCCGGTGAGCGCCCATTCGTAGACTTTGTCAACGGGGGAGATGAGGATTTCGATTTCCTCGTCAGCATCCCATTCGGGCGTGCCGGTTTTCCGGCACTGCTCGACGAGGACGATGTGGCAGCGGTTGTTCATGATCGCGGGGTTCGGGCGGATGCTGCCGAGCAGGCGCGCGTCGCGGCCTTCGTAACCGGTTTCCTCGCGGAGTTCGCGCAGCCCGGCGGCAATGGGATCGGTTTCACCGGGGTTGATCACGCCGCCGGGGATTTCGATGGAAAAATCGTCTATGCCAAATCGAAACTGACGCACAAGCACGAGCCGGCGTCCGGGCGTGAGCGCGACGACGTTCACCCAATCGTATGTGTTGATGGTGTAGAAATCGCGCGCGGTCTTGCGCACCGGATGCGTGTAGCGCGTGGCGCGCACGTCGAAGACGCGCGTGCGGGCGATGGTTTTTCCCCCGCCTTTTTCCCAGCGGGAGAGTGTGTCGCGGATGTGTTTTTTTCCGGGCATGCGGACGTTGCGTAGTTGAATTTTGGATACAAAAAAAACCTCCCGGCCTCGGGCGCGGGAGGTTTTGGCGGATGGGAGAAAATTATTTCTTCGGAAGTTTGATCTTCTGGCCGACGTGCATCCTGTTCCAGTTGACGTCGGGATTCACGGCCATGAGGTCGCTGAGTTTCACGCCGGCATTGGCGGCAATCTTCGCGCCGGTGTCGCCACTCTTGACGATGTATTCGTCGGTGCCCGCGGTCGGGGGCGGGGTCTGCGTGGCGGTGTTTCCGCCAGGAGTGGTGTTTCCTCCAGCCGTGCGGGCCGGGCCGGCGGGGCGGGATTCGAGACGGGTGCGGAGTTCGCCGAGCTGGTCGCTGACTTGCTTGAAGGAATTGTTGGTGTCGCGCGCGACATTCATGAGGCTGTTCCTCGTCTCGTTGGCGACCTGGGCGGCGTTGTTTGCGACTTGGACGGCGTTGGTGGCCTGGCTGACTTGTGTTTCGATGCCGCCGACGCGATCGCCGAGACCCTTGAGGTCGTCGACTTCCTTTTTCAGCGAACGGATTTGCACGAAGGCAAAGACGGCGAGCAGGAGCGCGGCAACTCCGGCTATAACCCCGGCCAGGGGCAGGTAGTTGGTGTCTGATTCACGCGAAGAAATAGTGTCCATGGATTGAAGAGTGTTGATGGAATGGTTAGGGCTAATGGTTGCCGTAGCAAGAAGAGATTGGAGTAGTTATTCACAGATATGCAAGAACGTTGACAGGAATCGTCGGGGCCGTTCGTGTGAGTGCGACATTTGTCGCATCGGGGTGTAGCTTAGCCTGGTAGAGCGCCTGCTTTGGGAGCAGGAGGTCGAGAGTTCGAATCTCTCCGCCCCGACCATTTACCCCTGCGTTTTCTTTTTCAGAGGGAAAGTTGTTTTCCAGGAACGCGGCGCAAACCGCCGTGTTCGCACACTTCGCCCGCGACTCTGTACCGCAACTACAAGGACAATGCGACGCAGACGGTCGCACGGGCTTGGTTTGCGATTATGCCGGCGTGAGCGGCGTCATCCGACCTCCGTCCCGGTTGCGCTTTGCGCGCTCGCAAGAAGCGTCGTGACAAAGGCGCCGTTTCCACAAACCGTAAAATCACTGAAGCGTTTGAACCATTGTCCGTCCGGCACTTTTGGGTTGCTCAGCAGCCAGTGGTCAAACGTGCGCAGGCTTTCCGTGCCGATTTCGCGCTCAATGGCCCGTGCTATAAGATGCCGTATCAGCGGTTCGGGGATGTTTTTCCGCTGAATTTCCGGCATGTTCAAACCACGACTGTCTTGCGTCCATAAAACCCGTCAACAATTTGGTCGGTTATTTGAATGCGTTTGCCGGCGTCTTTTTCCATCCTGGCTTTTTCAACAAGTCTGATCATTTCATCCGTCGTCATCGGTCTGGCTTTCATGATGATTTTCACGCCGTGCGCATGGGCGCGCCGCATGGGACGGCGTTGTTTCTTTTCACTCACAACATTCATGCAGGCAGGTTTGCGCCGTGCCGGTCGCGGCGCAAGAATCATTTTTTTTCACGGCTTCTGTTCGAGTTCGTACTCGAGCGCGTTGCGGCGCCACTCCGGGGCGGTGGCGCGGGCGGCGTCAAAGTCGGCGCGATTCATGAGGTAGACGGTGTCTGGGTTCGCATCCGAAGTTGTGGCCCATTTCGTGGTTTCAATTCGCACTCCGAACCGGAATTCGGAGTGATGACACCGTCCGCGAATTCACCGGAGACCCAAAGAAGTTTCAATCCGCACTCCGAACCGGAGTTCGGAGTGATGCGGCACATTACCTCAAAACCAAAACCGGAAACATGTTTCAATCCGCACTCCGAATTGGAGTTCGGAGTGTCAGCGCGGTGGGGGTGGGCGCGGTGGGGAAACTGTCGTTTCAATCTGCATTCAAATGCCAGTGTGATGTTACACACTGATGTTTCGCGGCGCGTAGGGCCTGACCTTGTGTCAGGCCGCGAATTACCAGTGCGGTCTCCCTCGTGTGCGCGGCCTGACACAAGGTCAGGCACTACAAAATCCTATCGGTCGCGTAATATCAGTTTGGGAATTCAGATTATTGCGGGAACTGGACTGAGGGCATTTCGGGGGCGCTGGGGGTAGGCTGGGCGGTGGCGGGCTGGACGGTGGCGGTGGTGTTGGTGCCGACGGAGAGGCGTTCGCTTTGGTAGGCGGCATTTTCGGCCCAGATGGTCGCGGGGGCGATTTCGGCGACTTGGTTGTAGAGTTTCAGGGCGTCGGCGGTCTGGCCCGCGCCGGTGGCAAGCGTGGCTAGGTGATAGGTGGCTTCGCCTCGGATGATGGGGAGTTGCGTGGTGTCGTTCGAGATTTGCTTGAGGCGGGTTTCGCCGTCGGCGGTCTGGCCGGCGAGGATTTTGGACATGGCGGCGCC
>JAISGL010000281.1 GCA_031263125.1 Opitutaceae bacterium
CGCGGCTCCGGTGGTTAACAGTTTGCACGGGGACGCGTACACGGCCCGGACTTGGGTGTCTTTTTTGGTCTTCATTTGGCTTGGATGGCTTGGTTGACTTGATTGGAGTTCTTGCGAACCAAATCGCACCCACCGAGGGCGGACACGCTCAGGCGCACAAAGATTTTTCGAGCAGATGCATTTTTTTTCCGGGCGCAAGATTATTTTAGAAATTTTTTCCGCAGCAACATGGTTTTCATATCATATTATTTGCTTAATACGTGTCATTATTTTTTCTTATAGACCGATGTTACGCGGCTGGTGGATTTTGGCAGGGTGATCTCGCCGGGGACCGCCGGGAGCCACGGGCGCCGAACACGGCGGTCTCGGTGAGACCGCCCTGCCAAAACCAAGTTATGCGGCTGACGTGCTTTCAGGGCTTGGTTTCTTTTTTGCATCCAATACCTTGGGCGATGCGCCCAAGGCTGGTAGCTTTTCGGACCTTTGGCCCTGCTCCAATCCATCGCTTTGAATGCATGGGGGCGGGGTGGCGCTTCGCGCCGTCCACGGGCTGGAAGCCCGTGCTACGCAAACCCACGGGCAAGATGCCCGTGCTACGCAACCGAAGATATTCAAAAGGCGCAGGCGTGTTCTTCCGCCAACAGACAAACCCGAAATCGCGCCTGGGTGAGGACGACGCGAGCGCCTTTTCTGGAATGCCGTTCCTGGGAGCGCGGGCATCTTTGCCCGCGAAACGTCGTGCACTCGTTTGGTGTATTTCGAACATGCATCGCGGGCAAAGATGCTTGTGCGTTCAGGAACGGAACGGCTTTCGCGTTGTCATCGCTCAAACGTAACGCAGGTTGCCAAGCCTGTCCGACGAGGCGCAGCCCCGCCGAATAAAATTTCAAATCCCAATGACCAAATTTCAAATCAAGCCCCGCTCCGCCACACGCAGCGCGGTCTGCCAAGCCTGCTGACGAGAGACGCAGCCTCGCCCGGTTCGGAAAAAAACGAACATCCGGTGGCGTGCGGCAGGCAAAGCAGGCTTGGCAGCCTGCGCTACGTACGGGCTGCTGCGTAACAGCAGTTGTAACCATGGTGTTTTACTTTGCATACCATTGGTGGAATCGATGCAAGTGCATTTGTGTAAACGGGTTTTCAGAATTCGCAGGACAAAAACACACAAAGATTTTGAATCTTTTGGCGTCAGTAACGTCTATCAGGATGGTCATTACGCAAAAGAGAGCGAAAAGAGCTTGTGTTGCGGATGCGCCTTGGTCTTCATGTTCATCCCCAATCCACTGCCCCGATGCCTATAAACTCCAACTCCCAAATCAATGAACCTCAAATGAATCAGCAGCGGGTGGTTCCGGTGTGCACGTTTGTGGCCGGTCCGCGGGATTCGGGGAAAACACGCCACATTTTGGAGTGCTTGAGAAAGATTGCCGGGACATCACAGGCGCCGGTGGGGACGGTCGCGGTGCTGCTCGCCGAGGAGGGGCGCACGCGGGCCGAATCACTTTCGGCGGCGTTTCCGGGGCTGATTTTGAGGAGATTGTTTTTGCCGTGCCAGTGTTGTCCCGAGCTGGCGCGGTTGCCGGCGGCGTTGCGCGCCATCAGGGAGGCCAATCCGCGTCTCGAGCGTGTTTTCATTGAGGCGCCCGATATCGCCGCGCTGCGGTTTCTGGAGGAATTCGACGGGGTGATTGGCTGGCCGCGCACTTTGGTGACGTGCCTGAGCGCCGCATGGTTCAAGGCGCGCCGGCTCGACATGCTGTCGCCTTTTCAACACGCGTTGATCGAACGCGCGGATGTGCTGCTCGAGCCTGAGCAGTGCAGGACAACCCAACGGGTGCATTCCGAAAACATGCCCACCGTGGCACCATTCGACATGACGCTGCAATGACGACCGCGGCGGGGACGCCGCGGTAAATTTCAAAATTCCAATGGTCAAATTTCAAAAGAAGACGGGGGCAGAGGACAGGGGAGAGGATGGGGGGCAGAGGACAGAGGGCAGAGGACAGAGGACGGGGGACAGAGGACAGAGGACGGGGGAAATGGGTGACTCGGTAGTGCCGGGGGGCAAGAGGGGAGGGGCGCAGCTCGTAGCCTGACCTTGTTGCGTCAGGCCGCGCACGCGCAGGAGGCTACACTGGTAATTTGCGGTCTGGCACAAGGTCAGGCTACAAAATCTGCCAGTTGCGTAACGTCAGCTGTCCACGTCGTTTCGATTCAGCCGGACGCAAGCGGGCGCCGTCGTGGCGTGCGCATAACCATGATTTCGTCCGCGGTGGTGCCGCCGCCCACGCTACTGCCACCGCCCGCGCTGCTCCAATCGCAGACGGGCGGCAGGGCGCGGGGTTCCTTGCGACGGCGCAACCCTGTCTTTCGTCGGAGGAGCGTGAGTTGTTTTGCGACAAAAGCCCTGCTGCCGAGCACGCCTCCGTTAGTAAAATAACGTATCCGGCATCTCAATGCAGTGGTTAGTGGCAGTTTTCCCTCTGCACGCACCGTTTCCTCGAAAAGATTTTCGGAGACGGCGGCTTTGCCAGCGCGCGGTTTGGCGCCGCTGCCGATAATCATGAGCCGGTAGTATTCTTGGGCGGCTTGCCAGGTGCGTGCGTCATCCTCGCTGATTACATGTATGAGTCCCGCCCGTGCGATTCTCCTGCCCGCGACGGCCTCGCTATAGCCACAAAACCGGTAGTCCTTGGGATCGTCGACAAGCCCGGCGCGCACGGGATTCAAGTCGATATATGCGGCCACGACGCGAATGGCACGACCTGCCGGCTGAACGAGCACGCTCTTGAAACGCTCGGCCCAGAGTGTGCCGAAACGGTTGTGCGTTTTGTTGAACCAGATGGTGAAACGTTGCTTGAGCAGCTTCATGAAAGCCGAGACATCGTTCATGAGTGCAAGCTGCTGCTTGCGCCATGCGTCGGCGTCGGGACCGCCAGCTTTGAGTTGTGCCTCTATGACCGCCAGCGAAGCTGTTTGAAAACGGGTTGGTTCCGGATAGAGCAAGCGATAGCGACGCAGGTGTTCCTCATCGGAGATCGGCGCTTTTTTTGGAACCCTGACGAGGATATGGAAGTGGTTTTCCATGACGGCGTAAGTGAGTATGGAAACGCCGCAGTAGTCGGCGATTTGCCACATTTGGCGGCGGAACATCTCCTTGGCGTCTTCGTCGAAGAGCCGTTCGCCGTTAACAGTGCGGGAGATGCAGTGATAGACGGCATCCTCACCATGAATCTTTATCCGTGAAATTCTCATGCGGAAAACGATCACCGAAAAACAGCCACGCTGCAAGCCTAATCTAGAGTCTGTCCCTATATTTATAATCTCTTTACGGTTTCCGTTTGCACATGCCAAAGGAATTAATTCCGGGAGTTTGCCGTCAGCGCAGCGTTTTGCGGAGGGCGCAGAGCAGGGCGATTGTCGCCAGACTCCAGAGGCCGAGGGCGCCGCCACCGCCTCCACCACTGCTGTTATTATTGCCGGAGGTGCCGCTGGTGGTGGTGGCGGCTTGTGTTACGACACAGGTGTCGGTATTGCCGCCAGATGTGACTGTGATGGTGCCGGTGCGCGTGGTTGTCGCGGTGTTTGCGGCGTAGGCGGCATTGATTGTTCCGGCTCCGGAGCCGGTGGAGGGGGAGACGGATAACCACGAGGCGGACGAGGTTGCGTTCCATGAGACGGTGGTGTCCACGGCGATAGCGAACCGGCCGCTTGTCGCGGTCACTTGCATGGAATCAGGGCTGATGCTGAGCGTGGTGGCAGCTTGTGTCACGACGCAGGTGTCGGTAAGGTCGCCAGCTTTGACCGTGATGGTGCCGGTGCGCGCGGTTTTCGTGGTGTTCGCGGCGTAGGCGGCGGTGATTGTCCCGGCTCCGGAGCCGGTGGACGGAGAAACAGATAACCATGAGGCGGACGAGGTCGCATTCCATGAGGCGGCGGTGTCCACCGTGATGGCGAATTCGCCTCGTATGGAGGCGACTCGCCGCGAATCAGGGCTGATGTTGAGCGTGGTGGCGGTGCCTGTAGTCCAGGTAACCTGGTCCAGCCAGGCGGCGTCGGCCCCAGCGGCGAAGTAGGGGTCTTTTTCATAGGCCCACCTCAGCGTATGCGCGCCGGAGCCGGAGATGAAGAAGGAGCGGGGCACCCAGTCTTTTTCGCCGGAGGTTCTGAGGCGCTCCTTGCCGTCCACATAAAAATGCAGGATGTCGCCCCATGCTTCGCTGTCATCGCTTTCCTCTTCCTCGGAGAAAACTTTCCACCAGAAGTTGAGGACGCCGGGGCCGTTCACGGTGGTTTGGAGCCAGCTTTCCTGATCGCCGAAGGTGATGCCGCTGCGGGCTGCGTGCAGGCCGTCATGCGTGATGACGGTCTGGCCGGCCCAGGTGCCGGCACCGCCGGTCTGCCATGCGAGGTTGTTGTCGAGGGCTGTGGCGAGGGTGGGGGGCGACGGGGGTTGCGTTACTTCGCAAACGCGGTTGATGCCGGCACTGGTGATGGTGATGGCGCCGCGGCGCGTGCGTCCGGTGTCGTTGGCTTCGTGGGTGACGGTGAGGGTGGTGTTGCCGGAGCCGGAGGCGGGGGTGAGGGTGAGCCACGGGGCGTCGCTGCTGGCGTCGGTGGTCGCAGTCCATGTTTTGGTGGCTTCGATGGCGATGGTGAACTGGCCGGCGTGGGGGAAAATTTCCCTGGTGGAGGGCGTGATGTTGAAGACAAAGGGCGCGGCGGGCATCCAGACAACCTGATCAACCCACGCGGAGCCGGTGACGCTTGGGGCCGGATTGCCGGAGACGGGCGCCCGGTCAAACGTCCAGCCGAACTGGTGCGTGCCGATGGTGGTGATGGGGAAGGTGCGCTGCGACCAGCCCGTTGCCCCGGAAATGGTGTCGCGGATGCTGGTGGTACCACCGGCCACGGTAGTGGCGAACACCAGCTCGTCGTTCGCGCCGGCGGCGATTTTCCACCAGAAGCTGACGGTGCCGGAGCCTTCGACGGTGGTGACGATGCCGGTGGACTGGCCTTGGTCGATGGGGCCGCTTTGCGCGGCGTCGATGCCATCGTGCGTGTTGACGTGCTGGCCGAACCATTCGGTGGCGCTGCCAGGTTCGTTTGTCCAAGTCAGGTCGCTGTCAAGGGCGGCGGCGAGCGTGGGGTGGGAGTAGACAAGGTCGGTGGAGAGGGTGTATTGGCCGATGCTGCCGTAGGCGGTGTATCCGGTGGGCGGGGTGGAGAGCGGGTTGCCGGCACCGGTGGAGGAGACGCGCACATACCAACGGTCAGCGGAGAGCAGCCGGCTGAGGGATGCGGTGGTGGCGAGGGATGGATTGTCGGAACCGGAGAGGACGCCTGTGGAGGCGTTGTGGATTTCGAGGACGAGGTCAGTGTTGCCGACGATGGTGCCGGTGGTGGAAAGCCGGGCGGGGGAAAGCGTGAAGTTGATGGTGCCGGAGGAGCCGAGATTGATGGCATAATAATGTGCGTCGCCAGCGTGGCGGAGGATGCCGGTTGCACCGAGAACCCCGTTCGGCAGAGGAACAAGCGCGGTGGCGTCGGCCATCGTGGCGGGGGCGATGCCGGGGCGGTAGCCGAGCTTGGCCTCGATGATGGCGAGGTCGTCCTCGTGGTTGTTGGCGTTGCGATACTCGCCTTTTGACCATTGGATGACGCTGTTGCCGTAGCCAGCTCCCATGATGGGCGCCCAAGAGATGGCGCCGGAGCCGTGGCCGTCGTAGTAGCCGTAATCTTCGCCCGTGGTGTCGAGGGTTGTTCCCGGTCCGTCGTGGCTGAGGCCGAGGTTGTGGCCGAGTTCATGCGAGACGGCGTAGGCGATGCGGGCGTTGTTCGAGAGGAGTTTGTCGTAATAAATGAAGACAGGGCTGTATTTGGTGGCGAATTCGGCATCGCCAAAAAAATCGCGGAGGGCGACGCCGGCGGCGCCGTCCTTCACGGCGGGCATGTCGGTGCCGTTGGTGTCCCTGGAATGAGTGATGAGCGCGCGTGCGGTGGTGCGGGTGAAGGCGGCGGGCTTCTCGGTGGTCACGTCCACGTCGAACGGCGCGAAATCCTCGGCAACGTGTTCCCAGATTTCGATGATGTTTCGCTGCTCCTGGTCGGTGAAGGTGGTCTCGTCGCCTGCCGTGTTGTAGGGTTTGGTGCGGTAGCGGGATACCTGACCTTCGTCGGTCATCGTGTTCCATGCGGTGCCGGTGATGTCCCCGCCGCCGAAATCGAGAAAGAGCACGTTGCGCGAGCCGGGGCGTGAATGGCGCACGGGCGGCTGGTTGATGGGAACATTCGCGGCGGCAGGTTCCGCATCGTCGTCGTCGGGGGTTGCGTGGGGCGCGGCGGGTGGCTCGGGCATGGCGGCGATGGCGGGGCTGAGTTTGCAAACGTAATAGAGCAGGCCGCCCGGCATGGCGCGAAGGCTGTCGTAATCGGCCTCCGGCACGGGGTTGGCGGTGAGAGCGCGGAAGACGCGGGTGCGGGCGGCGGGGGCGAGGGCGAGCACGTCTTCGCGGAAACGGCCCGCGGGGATTTTGTCGAGGGTGACGCGCGTTTTCGTCGAAAGCGCGTCGTCGGGCGTGGCGTTTTCGGCGGTGCTGCTGGCGGCGGATGCGGACGCGAGCATGGCGGACGCGTTTTCGCCGGGCGCTTGAAACGCGGACGATTGAGACGATTGGAGCAACCGGAGCGCATACGGTGTGTGCGGTGTGTGCGGCGCGTGCGATTGTTTGGGCGTTGTTGCGCGCTTGTCGGATGATGCAACGCCGGAAGCGGATTCAGCCACCGCCGGAATCGTCGCGGCGCGCGGATAGGCGGCGGATTGCGGCGTTGCGACGGAGGGCTGGGAAACATCGGATCGCGGATCGTTTTTTCCGGACTGGTTT
>JAISGL010000283.1 GCA_031263125.1 Opitutaceae bacterium
CCGCCGGCTTCATCGAAATCAACGCCATCACCCCCGACCGCACCTTCGCCATCGGCCACCTCTCCGGCTCCGGCGACACCTACATCGGCAACAACACCCTCGTCATCGGCGGCCTCGACGACCGCCCCATGACAATCAGCGGCGGCATCTTCTATGGCGACCACAACGGCAACGGCTCCGCCGGCGTCCTCGGCGGCATCGAAAAAACCGGCGACAGCACCCTCACCCTCTCCGGCGCCAACACCTACTACGGCCCCACCGCCGTCACCGCCGGACGCCTCGTCCTCGCCGCCCCCGACACCATCGCCCACTCCGCCCTCATCACCCTCTCCGGCGCCGCCACCCTCGCCGTCACCGCCGACAACACCCTCCAAAACCTCACCTCCGCCTCCGACGCCGCCACGCTCGAACTCGCCGCCGCCACCACGACCACCCTCCGCAACGCCCGCGTCGAAATCCCCGACACCGACAACGCCAGCGCCCCCGTCATCATCTCCACCGGCAACACCGCCTACGACGGACGCATCACCGGCCCCGGCGCGCTCCGCAAAACCGGCGACGGCGCCCTCACCCTCAACGGCGTCAGCACCTACTCCGGCCCCACCACCATCGCCGCCGGCGTGCTCCAAATCGGCGACGCCACCCACCCCGCCGCCTCCATCACCAGCGACATCACCATCGCCGCCGGCGCCACCCTCGCCGGCTACGGACGCATCACCGGCAGCATCACCAACAACGGCATCATCTCCCTCGGCGACGCCTTCGAACCCGCCGCCACCCCCGCGCCCACCCCCACCCCCATCCCCTACATCGCCCTCCGCGCCGCCGCTCCCGGCAATCCCGCCGCCGCCCCCGCCCCCGCCACCGGCAATTACACCATCCAAGGCAGCCTCACCAACAACAACCTCCTCAAACTCGGACGCTCCGGCGGCACGCCCGGCAACACCCTCACCATCACCGGCGCCTACGCGGGCAACGGCGTCATCCGCCTCAACACCAACCTCGCCACCGGAAACACTGACCACCTCATCGTCCGCGGCAACGCCACCGGCGCCGTCAACCTCATGATCGACACCACCAGTGCCGCCAGCTCCAACATCCGCGACGACGCCCGGCTCGCCCTCGTCGCCCTCCCCGCCGCCACCACCGCCGCCATCACCCTCGTCGACACATCCTGGAACCCCATCGACTACATCGAAGCCGGCATGCACACCTTCCAACTCACCGTGGTCGACGGCGGCGTCCAACTCCTCAGTTACGACCGCCAAAGCCACGCCGCCGACGCCATCCTCGCCACCGCCTCCGTGGCCGGCGCCGAATGGCACTACGCCCTCGACAACCTCTCCAAACGCCTCGGCGATCTCCGCGCCGAAACCGCCGGCGCGCGCACCCCCGAATCCGGCGCCCCCGGCGCCACCCGCGGCTCCGTCTGGCTGCGCGCAAACACCTACCGCCTCAACGCCGACACCGGCATCTCCCGCGCCAGCTTCCACGAATACGTCAGCTCCATCAACGGCGGCATCGACATCCTCCGCCCCACGCCCCGCGGCGCGCTCTACCTCGGCGGCTACTTCGACATCGGCCACGCCGGCCGCACCTTCGACAACCACGGCGACGGCAGCACCAGCGCCCTCGGCCTCGGCCTCTACGCCACCCTCATCAACCCCGACGGCTGGTACCTCGACCTCATTGCGAAATTGGAACGCAACAAAAACGAATTCAACGCCCGCGCCACCGACGGACACATCACAAGCGGCATATACACCACGAAAAACGAAATCCTCTCCGTCGAGTTTGGCCGCCGCCTCGCCAACGCCGGCGGCTGGTGGGTGGAACCCGGCGCGCAAATCGCCGTCGCCTGGCTCGGAGGTGACAGCTACACGACGACCGGCGCCACGCAAATCCCCGTCCGCATCAGCAATGCGATGGCCATGCAATACCGCGTGCAACTCCGCGCCGGCAAACACATCGACTCCAGCCGCTGGAACCCCTACGTCAAATTTGCCGCCGCGAAAAACGATTCCGACACCGCCTCCGTGACGGCCTGGGACAAAACCTACGCCCGCGATTGCGACGGCTGGCGTGCCGAGACCGGCGCCGGCGCCTCCTACCTCATAGACGCCAGCAGCCAGTTATACTTTGATTACGAGTATGCCAAAGCCGCCTCCTACGAGCGCCCCTGGTCCCTGACCCTCGGCTACCGCCGCGTCTGGTAACACCTCCCGCGCCCCCCTTTGCCGCCGCCCCCCCCTTTGCCGCCGCCGCCGCAAAGTGCCCCCGCCGCCGCACGGGCATCCAGCCCCATGCCATCGAGCATCACGGGCATCACGGACGGCGTAGCACGGGCGTCTCGCCCGGCGTATTACGGGTATCCCGCCCGGCGTAGCACGGGTATCCCGCCGGGTGTAATCGCGAAAGGTAGCAATCGAGTGAGGTACCCGGAGCAGAAGCGAAGGGAGCGCGTCGAAGGACGCAAAAACGGCGAAGCCGTTTCCTGATGAAGCCCAGGGTTGCGACGCAGTCGCTACCCTGGGAAAAGGGGAAAAGATTTTCGCAATCACACCCGGCGAAACGGGTCTGGCGGCGGGGTGATTGGAACTGAATAGCCATTCAGTTATATTATTTTGATCATGCGCGAAGCGTGTCGCAAAACGGTGCTCAAAAACACACGCCGTGAATGCCGCAACAACATCACTCCCGCCCCCGCCGCCTGCCGATGCGTTGAAAAACGCGGGCGGGCGCGGCGCGTCATCGGAAAGGAGAAACGTCCGTGCCCGCGCATGAAAAAAAGAGTTTCGCGCGGGACGCGTTTGACGCGGCGGTGCGATTTTTCGGACCTGCGCCCGCGGTGACGCCCGTCGCCGGCGGGGAGCGGGTGCGCGAGGGCGTGGCGTTCTGGCAGCGGCGGGTTTTGCTCAGCACGATCATCGGTTACGCGGTGTATTATTTTGTGCGGAAAAACCTCGGCATCGCGATGCCCGCGATGGAGCAGGACCTCGGCATCGGCAAGGCGCAACTCGGGTTGTTTCTCACGTTGCACGGCGTGCTGTACGGTGTGTCCAAATTTGCGAACGGGTTCCTCGGCGACCGGTGCAACGCGCGCGTGTTCATGGTGTGCGGGCTGCTGGCGTCGGCGGGGTTCAATGTCATGTTCGGGTTCAGCTCGGTGACGGTGGCGCTCGGGATTTTCTGGCTGCTGAACGGCTGGTTTCAGGGGATGGGTTTTCCGCCGTGCGCGCGGCTGCTCACGCATTGGTTCACGCCGGAGAAACTCGTCACGCGCATGGCGGTGTGGAATATTTCCCACACGATAGGCGGCGGATTGATCGTCATCATTTGCGGTTATCTGGTCGTGTGGGACTGGCGGCTGTGCTTTTTTGTGCCGGCGGCGCTGGCGATCATTTGCTCGCTGTATCTTTGGAAAACGCTGCCGGACACGCCGGCGTCGGTCGGGCTGCCCGAGATCAGCCATGCCGCGCAGCCGGGAATTTCGGCCCCGGCTTCGGGAGGTCCGGGCAAGCCGCCGGGGTTTGGCGCGGTGCTCAGGAACAATGTATTCAAAAACAAATACATCTGGCTGCTCGCGTTCGCGAATTTCTTTGTCTACACGATTCGCTACGCGGTGCTCGACTGGGGGCCGAGTTTGCTGACACAGGCGAAGGGCGTGCCGATCCAGCACGCGGGGTGGATGATCGCGGCGTTTGAACTTTCCGGACTGGCGGGCACGTTGCTCGCGGGGTGGGTGGCGGCGCGCTTTTTCGGCGGGCGCTGCATCCGCGTGTGCGCGCTTTACATGGTGTTCACGCTCGGGGCGGTGTTGCTGTTCTGGCGCGTCGCGGGTGATTCCAAAATGCTGAACACGATTTTGCTCGGGAGCATCGGATTTTTGATTTACGGGCCGCAGAGTCTCGTGGGCACGGCGGCGGCGAACCTCGCGACAAAACACGCCGCGGCCACGGCGATCGGGCTGACGGGACTCTTCGGCTACGCGAGCACCGTGCTCTCGGGCTGGGGGCTTGGCGCGCTTGTCCAGGCGCGGGGCTGGAACGCGGGGCTGGCCGGGCTGGGCATCGCGGCGATATTGGGGATGATTTTCTTTTTCATCGCGTGGCCCGCCAAGGCGCACGGTTACGACCCGGACAAAACGGAGGGCGCGGCGTCCGGATAAATGTTCGGATAAACGACCGGATTAAACCGCATGATGGATGATTATAAAACTGATGTTACGCAGCACGCAGGGCCTGACCTTGTGTCAGGCCGCGCTCGCGTGGGAAACCGCACAGGTGATTCGCGGCCTGACACAAGGTCAGGCCCTGCGGGCTGCGGGTCGTGTAACATCAATTATAAAACAACTCATTTGGGAATAAAAACGGCAACAACATGAACACGCGTTACACGGATGAACAGGTGCGCTTCGCGGCGAAATTATATTATGTGGATGGCGTCAACCAGTCCGGGGTGGCGCGGCTCGTGCAAGTCTCGCAGGCCAAGGTTTCGCGACTGCTGGCGGTTGCGCGCGAACGCGGCATCGTGCGCATCAGCGTCGATGACTACGAGCCGCGCAACGGCGACCTCGAAAAAGGGCTTCGCGACGCCTTTGACCTTGGCGTCGCGATCGTGGTGAAAACCGCGCCCAACGCGCCCGGCGAGGTGGTGCGCGCGACGGTGGGGCACATCGGCGCGCAATATGTGTCGCCGCTGATTCCCGATTCCGGCGTGCTCGCGATTGCCGGCGGGCGCGCGGTGCGGGAACTGGCCGGGCGCCTGCCCGAACGCGACGGACGCCGCCTGGCCATCGTGCAGGCGATGGGCAGCATTGACTCCAGTGTCGGCACCGAGGACGCGATTGAGCTGGGCCGTTCGCTCGTGCAACGCTGGGGCGGTTTTTTCATGACGTTGAGCACACCCGCCTTCGTGCCGAACAAACGCACGCGCGATTCGTTTCTGGCCTTCAGGCAAATCCAGGCCGTGTGGGAACGTTTCACGCGAGCGAACGCCGCGCTGGTGGGCATCGGCGCGATGGAGGCGTCGGCATTTGTCGCGCGCGGCGTGCTCACCGCGCAGGACATCGACGAACTTAAAAAACGGGGCGCGACCGGTGAAATATGCGGACGCTTTTTCGACAGGAACGGCGACGAGTGCGACACTCCGTGGCGTGAGCGCGTGATCAGCATCGGCCTGGATGCGCTGCGACGGATTCCGCAAGTGGTCGCGGTTGTGCCCGGCGCCGGGCGCGCCCATGCGGTGGCCGCGGCGATTCGCGGGCGCCTGATCAAAACGCTTGTCATCGACGAGGACGGTGCGCGCGCCCTGCTCGCGATCAAACCGGCGCGCGGCGCGGGAAAATCCACTTCTGGAACTTCTGGAAAAACAAAAAGGTGAAAGGAAAAACAATGACTGCAAAAACATCCGTGGTGATTGGCTGCGATGAGGCAGCCTGGGAACTCAAGGAAACGCTGAAGGCGTATATCAAGGGCCTGGGCCACGAGGTGGAGGACATGGGGACGAACGAAGGCGTGGCGGTGTTGTATCCGGACGTCGCGCTCGCGGCGGCGGAGGCGATTCGCAGCGGACGTCACGCGCGCGGCGTGTTGTTATGCGGCACGGGCATAGGCATGGCGATGACGGCGAACAAAGTGCCGGGTGTGCGCGCGGCGCAGGCGCATGACACGTATTCGGCGGAGCGCGCGCGCAAGAGCAACGACGCGCAGATCGTCACGATAGGCGCGCGCGTGGTGGGCGCGGAGCTGGCGAAAATGATCGTGCGGAGTTTCCTGGAATCGGATTTCGAGGGAGGCCGCTCGCTGCCGAAGGTGGAACGCATGGAGCAGATCGAGCGCATGGCGCAGGTTGAACGCATGGCACAGGTTGAGCGGATGGCACAGGTTGAGCGCATGGCACAAGTTGAGCGCATGGCACAGGTTGAACGCATGGCGCGGATCAAGCGCATGGCGCGGCAAGCGTAGGCGCGCGGGATTTTTGGGTGAAATTTTGGATTTCAAAAAACAAATCGCAAAGACGCGGGTGGCAAAAGACGGAGCACGGTAATGCCCTAGCGCAGGCTTCCAAGCCTGCATTGGCGGGCAAACGCGGGCGGGCGCTCCATTGCGGGCTGGATGTCTGCGTTGCAAAAGACGTTTCAACTTGAACGCAAATGCTGCCCTTGGGAGCGCGGGCATCTCTGCCCGCGAAACGCCGTGCGCCCGCTTGGTGTATTTCGAACACGCATCGCGGGCAAAGATGCCCGCGCTCCCAGGAAAGGCTGGCGGCGTAACATCAGCTACCAGACTGATGCTGCGCAGCCCGCAGGCCCTGACCTTGTGTCAGACCTCTCGTAGCGCAGGCTTCCAAGCCTGCATTGGCGGGCAAACACGGGTGGGCGCCCCATGCGGACTGGATGCCTGCGTTGCAAAAAACGTTTCAACTTGAACGCGAATGCTGTCCCTGGGAGCGCGGGCATCTCTGCCCGCGACACGCCGTGCGCCCGCTTGGTGTCTTTCGAACACGCATCGCGGGCAAAGATGCCCGCGCTCCCAGGAACGGCTGGCTGCGTAATATCAATTACCAGACTGATGTTACGCGACTCGCAGGGCCTGACCTTGTGTCAGACCTCTCGTAGCGCAGGCTGCCAAGCCTGCTTTGGCGGGCAAACGCGGGCGGGCGCTCCATTGCGGGCTGGATGTCTGCGTTGTAAAAGACGTTTCAACTTGAACGCGAATGCTGTCCCTGGGAGCGCGGGCATCTCTGCCCGCGAAACGCCATGCGCCCGCTTGGTGTATTTCGAACACGCATCGCGGGCAAAGATGCCCGCGCTCCCAGGAAAGGATGGATGCGTAACATCAGCTACCAGACTGATGCTGCGCAGCCCGTAGGCCCTGACCTTGTATCAGGTCTCTCGTAGCGCAGGCTGCCAAGCCTGCTGACGAGGCGAAGCCTCGCCCGATTCGAAAAAAACGAACACCCGCCCGGTGGCGCGATGGCATGTGGCAGGCAAAGCAGACGGCGAGTAGGAGTAGGGTCGAGTAGAATCTGTCCCTATTTTATTTGACTGATTCACGCATACGCGGCCTGACACAAGGCCATGTTCTATAAAATCCGTTAGTCGTGTAGTATCAGTTACTAACTGA
>JAISGL010000318.1 GCA_031263125.1 Opitutaceae bacterium
CGTCCTCTGGGAAACCGAATAAAAAACTGGGAGCGTGAGCATCTTTGCCTGCGGCAACATCCAACCTCATTCGCCGCCCCGACGCATCGCCTTGTGCCGGCCCAAATCGACATAAATCGACCCAAATCGACTTACATCGACTTACATCGAGTCTGCCCCAAAGTGCATTATGGTTCTTCGACGTTTTCAATGCAAGGAAGCCGAAAACGGGGGCAATCACTTCTGGTGGGAGAGTCCCGCAGGGACTCAATATGAATAACCGTGGGTGAAGGCGCATCGCGCCGGAACCCACGGTATGGACAACAATATACCACGTCCCTGAAGGGGGCGAACCGGCTGTTCGCGCAGGGCCGGTTCGCCCCCTTCAGGGACGTGAGTATTATATGCTCTTACCGTGGGTTGCGTCGCGTTGCTCCTCACCCACGGTTATTCATATTGAACCGCTTCGCGGCTCTCTTGCATCGTTTGCCGTGACTCCCACCTCGTTCGTTTGCCGTGACTCTCACCTCGTTCGTTCGCACCCGTTCACGCCTCGCTTGCATTGAAAATGTCGAAGAACCTGCATTATTAATGTAACTTATTGGTATTTAGTATATTAAAAACTGATGTTATGCGGCACGTAGGGCCTGACCTTGTGTCAGGCCCTACGAAATCTGTCGGCTGCGTAACATCAGTTAAAAAGTACAATAAAGGGACATGGGATGCGTTTTGCCTCCCATGCCTCAAATTTGCACCGTATGTTTCAGTTTAGGAGTTGGCGGGACATGTAGTCCTGGTCTGAAGTGTCTGCGGTTGCGTTGTCGCGAGGGAGGCGTCAACGTGAGCGGCACAATCCCAATGAATCCTTGCTTTATGAAATCTCCGATGAGTGCCTGGCGTGTTGTATTCTTGTTTTTAATAGGTGTCGCCTTTATGCATGCGCCGCTGCACGGCGCTGAAAAAACATACGATGCGCGGCTTGCCGAGGCGCGGCGTTTCGCCGATGAAAAATCATGGGCGCTGGCGCGTGATGCCTACACGGAGGCGGCGGACCTCGCGCCCGATGACGAGGCGAGGCGGTGGTGCGAGTTGTGGCAGTTGCAGGCGACGTGGAGGTGCTTTTCGCGGGAGGATTGGAATTGGCCGAACGGTTCACGCAATGTGGCCAAACTCAAAACGATGTTTGATCGTTTGCTTGTCCCGTATGAAAAAGAAGGGCGCGGACGAGACGCCTATTGGGTTGCGGTCATGGAGGAACGCATCGAATTTCACCGGGCAGGCGCGTTTGATCATCCTGCGCAAATTCGAGATTTGCTGGAGATCGCGGATTATTATGGAGGAAAAACGACTGTTCCCGAAAACGTGGATGTTTATATACGATGTCTTGAACGGTTGGCGGACATGGCGCCCGGGCACGCACATTTGCCTGATGAGTATCGCGAAAAATTTATTGCCCGTTTGGGACAGGCGGCACGATTGACAGCACTTTCGCCGGATGATCGCGCGTGGAGTGCGTTGCAATATGCGCACTATGCCACGAACAACAAAGACATATCTGACAAAGAGCGTAATAATCGCCGGGAGGCTGCGCTTGTGGCATCGCGGGGCACACGGTGGGAGGCCGTGGCTTGTGCGAGGGAATTTGTTCTTCGCACATTGAGCGGACAATGGCCAGTGAAGGTGAATGCGATGGAATCTGACACACCCGCAAATCTGGAGGAACTGATGTCGCAAGCCCTGGCATTGCAGGGCGGGCTTGCGGATGCGCCGGACAGGCGTTTCACGCGTGACACACGCGAGGCGCTGAAAACATTTATCAATTGGTGGAAGCGTCCGATACTTTTGCTTGATGCGCCCGATTATATCGCGCCGGGCGAGCCGTTGCGCATTGATTATGCAACGGCAAATTGCGGTGAGATCACTATGGAGCTTCTCCAATTTCCCATGGATGCGTACCGGCCTGTGGATTGGTGGGGATTGCGGCGGGCTGGAATTTCCCTCAGTGACCACCACGAGGAAAACTGGCGCGCCGGGGGCACGGTGGTGAAGAGGCTCGTTTTGCGCGGGTCGCCTGCCGGCTCAATGCAGTGGGTGCGCCAGTCAGTGGAGATATCCGATGCCTTGCCGCCGGGTTTTTATACAATGGCGCTTGCCGGTTCCGGCAGGAGGCCGGAAGAACGGGTGGCAAATATTTTTGTCACAAATGTGCGGGCTGCCGCTATTTTCCACACCGAGGGGCCGCGGCAGTTGTTTATCTTTCATCATGATTCGGGAATGCCCGTGAGCGGGGAAACCGTAACCGGTATTTTGGATGGTAAAACGTGGACGGGTAAAACTGATGACAGGGGATATCTGACTTTGCCTGTATCAAACGAAAAAAAAACGAAGGACAAATATATTATGTGGAGGGGAGAAACCGTTATCGCGCTCGCCGGCCACCAGCCCATCTGGTTCGGTGAAGATCAATTTGAAGTAAACGGCATGGAAAGTTACGAGGACGCGCTGAATCCCAATGTATGGGCCGATGTGTTTTTTGACAGGGCGCTTTATCGTCCGGGTGAAACAGTCCGCTGGAAGATTGTTGCACGCGAACGCAACGATGGCCGTTTTGAGCCTTGCCGGGCAAATCTGGCGCTGACCGTGGAATATGGAGAGGAAACATTGATCGACAAACTGCCGTTGACGCTGAACAAAAATGGAACCGCGCACGGCGATTTTCCACTGCCGGTGGCGCTCAAGCCGGGAATGGCGCGGATGAGTTTGTCGCTTGTTGATGACGCATCCCGAAACAAGGTCCATTTGCCACATGCGTTTTCCGTGGATAATTATGTGCCTTCGGGAATCGAGGCGTCTGTTGAGTGGATGAATCCCGAAGCGGTCACGCAGCTTGGCACGGACTTGGTGTTTTGTGTTCGCGCCCAATATTATTCGGGCGGACCTGTGACTGGCGCGCGTGTGCATGTGGCGCTCAATGCCGGTGCGGAGGAACCGGCGGATGAAGATGAAGATTCCGCGACCAAGCGTTTTATCAAAGACTGGATAAAGGAATATGCAAGCAAGCCGGTCGAACTTGTCACCGATTCGAATGGCGAAGCCCGTTTTCACATGCCGCGGCCAGGCGTGCGTGGACTTCGGAGAGTCGTGGTGGATGCCAGCGTGGTGCTGGAGGGCGCGGCATCGGTCAAGGCATGGACGATTGCGATCTTGTCACATGCGGCGCCGGCAACAGTCGGGTCGATTGCTGTCAATCGCGGTTTGGTGAAACCAGGGGAAAGCATGGTTTTCACCGTTGGCGTCAATAATGCGGCGGGCGCTCCGTGTGCTTTTTCCGGAAAGGCCCGGATAATGGATGCGAAATGGAGTCCGCGCTGGCGGGCGCCCGACGGAAGTTTTGTGCGCGAGGATGCGTTGGAGGCGGCGAAACGGCGGTTTATATTGATGGGCGACAAGAGAAAATTCATCCCGATGGCAGCGCTTGGATTGTCCGATTATGAATTAACCGAGGCGGCGGTTTTTGATGTGACATGCGGCAGTGATGGAAAAATCACGGTTCCGTTCACACCCTCTCGCGAAGGTTTGTATACTGTGCGGCTTGAGGCGGATGGCAGGACGCTGGACGCAGGCTATTCAGCGGAACCGCAATTGATTGTTGCCGACGAAAAGACAACGGAACTGGCCTTGCCGCCAAGGATGCGCAAAGTGTTCGGGTTTGATGCGTGGAGGGAGGGCGCTCCGTTGCGGTTGCTGGTTGTGCAGCCCGCGGGCGCGGCGCGGGCGATGTTTATAGTATGCACGGAAAACGAAATCATGACGCGCGTGATTGAGAGCGCGGGAAAGCAGGTGAGTCATATCACGCTGGATCGTACGCCGGCGGTTTTGGGCGGTGTGCAGTATGTGCTTTTCAGTGATTCGAAGAGAAGTAAAATTGGGTCGGGTTATGTGAAGATAGGCGCGCCAGAGAATACACGTCTGAGTGTGAATATAGAACCGGCCCCGGAAAATTCACGTCCCGGTGAAAAAGCGGAGGCGCGGATTGTGGTTCGCGATTCGTCGGGACGGCCGGCGGCGGCTGAGGTTGCCGTTGCGATCAGTGATCAGGCGGTGGACGATCTTGCGGGTGGGGGAACGGGTTTTGATATAATGAATTCTTCAAAAATGTGGCGTGTGGCTCCCGCGAAAATTGCGTACACGATGTCGCGCCGAACGCTTACGGGGCCGCTTCCATTGCGCGACGCGCGTCCGGGAGCGCTGCTGAATCCTTCGGGCAGGACGATGACGTTTGACGATTTGTTGAGCGAAATCGGATTGGAGGAGGTGTTTGGTTTGGATGATGAAGGCAGAGCCGGTTATGCGGCGAACATGATGTCGGACAATGGGTCGGCGCGAATTCGCAGGCACTTTTCATCGACGGCATTTTGGGCGCCAGAGATTTTGACTGATGCGCAGGGGCAGGCGGACATCACGTTCAGTTATCCCGATAATCTTACGCGCTGGAATATCCGCGCGCTTGCAGTGGGCGCCGACGGCAATCGATTCGGTGTCGGGCAGGCTTTTACGCAGACCACACTGCCATTTCAGGCCCGGCTGCAAACACCGCGTTTCCTGATCCAAGGCGATCGCGCACTGGTGTCAGCGCGACTCATCAATCGCACGGATGCGGCGGTCGATACGGAGGCATTTGTCACGCCGGAGGGCAGTGTTATATTTCCTTTGGGCGCCAATATTATTCCGGCGTATATGACGGTTCCGGCTCAAGCGGAACGTATCGCCGCGTGGCCGGTTTTGGCCATGAAGCCGGGCGAAGCGACACTCAGCCTTGCCGGAAAAACGAAGACGGAATCCGACGCAATGGCGCTGACGATTCCCGTGCATGAGGACGGCATTCGCCAGCAGATCGCAGCCAGCGCGCGGCTCGCGGCTGACGCGACGGAATGCGCATTCCCATTATCATTGCCTGTGTCATTGCCCGCGCAGATTAATCGCCGGCGGTTGGATGCGACCCTGCAACTCAGCCCCAACCAGGCGGGTGCGATGCTCGATGCGCTTCCATATTTGATCGATTTTCCGTATGGATGCGTGGAGCAAACAATGAGCCGGTTCATGCCCGCGGTTGTTGTACAAAAGACATTTGCCGACATGGGGCTTTCGGGCGACATGCTGGAAAAACGAATCATGGCCGGCCAAAACGTGCGGATGGATTTCGACAAAATGATAAAACAGGGGCTTGACCGGCTCGTGCGCGCGGAACGCAAGGATGGCGGTTTTGGCTGGTGGCCGGACAGCCGCGTGACGGATTTGTGGATGACGGCTTACGTGGCGTGGGGATTGGACCTGGCGCAAAAGGCAGGCATCGCGGTTTCACAAGGTTTGCGGGAGCGGACGGCGGAGGCGATTTTTGAGCTGATTTCAGAGGACGAAAAAATATCGGATAATACAAATGCGTGGGTGCTTGGTGTGATCGCGCAGGCGGATTTGCGCCAGGGAGACGCCGGGAAAGAGGAGGACACGCGGAAAAAATTGCAGGATTTGTATAAACGAATTTATAATCGCCGCGAAAAATTATCCACCGCGAGCCGGGCGAGTTTGCTGCTCGCGTCCGCGCGTTTTGCAACGACGGAGCAGCGCGCGGTGTTGCTTCGCAATCTCGAAAATGGCGCGCAGCGAGTACGCACGGAAGGAATGGGCGACACTGTGCATTGGGGAACGCTTTCCGGTTACTGGCGGGCGGTTGACGGAGCCGTCGAATCCACCGCGCTCACCTTGCTCGGATTGCTCCAGGTGGATGCGTTTCATCCTCACGTCGAGCCGGCGGTAAACTGGCTTTTGCTGAACCGGCGCGGGGCGGCTTGGGAGAATACACGCGCCACGGCATTTGCGCTGGTCGCTCTCAGTCAGTATCTCAAACAGCGCGCCGCCGCGTTCACCGACGCGCACGTGGAAGTGTCTCTCAATGGAAAACCCCTGCGCACGGTGATGCTCAATCTTGAGACCCTGCTTGCCGGCGGCGCATTTACGGTGCCGCTTGATTCGTCGCTTTTGCGCGCGGATGACAATATTATCACAATCCGGCGTATTTCCGGTTCATCGCCTGTTTATGCCACGGCATTCGCCTCGGCATGGGCGCGTGGCGATTCAGTAAAACCCAACGGGCATTTGCTTGCGGTTTCCCGCGATTTTGTGAGTCAAAAAATCGAGCGCACAGTGACTGGCGCCATGCGTATTACTCCGGTGGTGATGGATGGAGACAGGACTGTTGCGCGTGCCGGTGAACAAGTGGTGGCGCGCGTCAAGTTGGAAATTCCCAATGATCTCGAATATATAATGGTGACTGTTCCGAAGCCTGCCGGTTGTGAACCGGTGAATGCCCTCAGTGGCTGGGATGCGCGACTCGTGAGGGTTGATGGAAAATATGGTTCCGCAGCCGGTGAAGACGCTGAAAACGACAATGATAATGACGACGATAATGACGATGATTATGACATCAACAATGGGCGGGATCGCGATCAGCGTATTTACCGCGAGGAGCATGATGATCACAGCGCGTTTTTTCTGGATCATGTGGAGGCGGGGGCGTGGGAGGTTCGGATGACGATGCGCGCGGTGACGGCGGGGGATTTTCGTGCGCTGCCGGTGAAAGTGGAGGCAATGTATGTGCCCGAGGTGCGCGCCAACAGCGATGCGCGGCGGGTGCGGATTGAGTAAATCCTGAAAAGTCCCGATGCAGTGGTCACGGATGGCATGGACCCGCCTCCGGCGGGAAATTCCAAATTCCAAATCTCAAATCCCAAATTCTAAATTCCAAAAAAGACACTGGCGCGGAAGCGCCCAATCGGAAAACCGGAATCAAATCGAAAACCAGTCATGGATTACCCAGCGCGGTGAAGCTGCGCTGGGTTTATCTGCGGTTGAAAACAAACCGGAAAATTAACCGCGAAGGACGCAAAGGACGCGAGAGATGCGAAGGATGCGGCAAAGGACGCGAGAGATGCGAAGGACGCAAAGGACGCGGGAGACGCGAGAGATGCGAGGGGCGCGAGAGATGCGAAAGACGCGAGAGATGCGAGGGGCGGAAGGTGAAAATGAAAGAAATACTAAATCCAGTTTTCCCCCGCAAAAAAAATACCGCGCTTGAGTTCCCACCCAAAAATCCCCATCAAAATTCCCCTGCCAGTTCCACCGCGCAAAACTTCTCCGCCTTCCTCGTTCTTCATTCGTCCTCCCGCCTTTCGCATTCCACCTTCGTCCTCCCGTCTTTCGCATTCCACATTCTGCATTCCACCTTCCGCATTCCGCACCACCTCCTGCCTTCCGCCTTTCGCATTCCGCACCACCTTCCACCTTCCGCCTTCCACATTCACCATGAGCGTCAGTCCAGCCCGCCTTAACGCGATCTCCGCCGCCAACAACTACCGCGTCACCACCACCGTGGCCTTCGATGAAAGCCACAACGCCGCCCTGTTTGGCAAAAACGTCTTCACCGACGCCCTCATGCAGGCCCGCCTCCCCAAGGCGATCTACAAATCGCTCCGAAAAACCATCGAAACCGTCTCCACCCTCGAACCCGCCACCGCCGACGCCGTCGCCACCGCCATCAAGGATTGGGCGCTCGAACGCGGCGCGACCCACTACGCGCACGTCTTCCAACCCCTCACCGGCTTCACCGCCGAAAAACACGACTCCTTCCTCGAACCCGACGGCAAAGGCGGCGCCATCGCCGAATTCTCCGGCAAACAACTCATCCAGGGCGAATCCGACGCATCCTCCCTCCCCTCCGGCGGCATCCGCGTCACCTTCGAGGCGCGCGGCTACACCGCGTGGGACGTCACCAGCCCCTGTTACATCGTCGAAAACCCCAACGGCGCCACCCTCTGCATCCCCACCGCCTTCGTCTCGTGGACCGGTGACTCGCTCGACCTCAAAACCCCCATCCTCCGCTCCTCCGAGGCGCTCGACGAACAAGCCCGCCGCATCCTGAAACTCTTCGGCCACGCCAGCATCCCCCTCATCACCCCCACCGTCGGCCCCGAGCAGGAATATTTTCTCATCGACCGCAATTTTTTCCTCGCGCGCCCCGACCTCCTGACGGCGGGCCGCACGCTCTTCGGCGCCCGCCCGCCCAAAGGCCAGGAATTCGCCGACCAATACTACGGCGTCATCCCCGAACGCGTCCTCGCCTACATGCACGAATGCGAAGCCGAACTCTACAAACTCGGCGTCCCCGTGAAAACGCGCCACAACGAAGTCGCCCCCTCGCAATACGAAATCGCCCCAGTCTACGAAAACGCCAACGTCGCCGCCGATCACCAGCAACTCACGATGATCGTCCTCAAACGCGTCGCGCGCAAATACGGCTTCGAATGCCTCCTCCACGAAAAACCCTTCAGCGGCGTCAACGGCTCCGGCAAACACCTCAACTGGTCCCTCGGCAATTCCGTCCAGGGCAACCTCCTCGAACCCGGCGCCACCCCGCACGAAAACATGCAGTTCCTCGTGTTCTGCGCCGCCGTCATCCGCGCCGTCCACCGCCACAGCGGACTCCTCCGCGCCCTCGTCGGCTCCGCCTCGAACGACCACCGCCTCGGCGCCGGCGAAGCCCCCCCCGCCATCATCTCGATCTTCCTCGGCGCGCAACTTGCCGACCTCTTTGAACAACTCAAAAACGGCCGCGCCAAAACCTCCAAGAAACCCGGCACCATCCAGCTCGGCGTCGACTCCCTCCCCGTCCTCCCGCGCGACACCGGCGACCGCAACCGCACCTCGCCCTTCGCCTTCACCGGAAACAAATTCGAGTTCCGCGCCGTCGGCTCCAACCAGTCCATCGGCGCCCCGCTCGCCGCGCTCAACACCATCGTCGCCGGCTCGCTCAACCGCATCGCCGACCAGCTCGAAAAAAGCATCGCCGCCGGCAAAAAACTTGAGGACGCCGTCTCCGAAGTCCTGACCCAGATCGCCAAGGAAAACAGCGCCGTCATCTTCAACGGCAACGGCTACGGCGACGAATGGCACCGCGAAGCCGAGCGCCTCGGCCTCCTCAATTTCAAAAGCATGCCCGACGCCGCCGCCTGCATGGTCGCGCCCGACACCGTCGAATGCTTCGAGCGCATGAAAGTCCTCACCAGACGCGAACTCGAATCGCGCCGCGAAATCGCGCTCGAACAATATTGCAAAGCCATGAACGTCGAGTCGCGCATCGTCGTCGAGATGGTGAACACAAAGTTCATCCCCACCGCGCTCCGTTACCAGACCGAGCTTGCCGGCAACGCCGCCGCGCTCAAATCCGTCGGCGCCACGCCCGACCTCCGCCTCCTCGAACGCGTCACCAAACTCCTTTCCGACCTCCAGGCCGAAGTCGAAAAACTCATGAACATCCGCGGCTGGCACGCCACCGTGCCCGACAAACTCGCCGAGGCGAAACACTACTGTCACGACGTCCTCCCGCTGCTCGGCTCCATCCGCCAGATCGTCGACGCCCTCGAAACCGTGTGCCCCGACGACACCTGGCCCGTGCCGACCTACGAGGAGATGCTGTTTATAAAATAACTGATATTACGCAGCCCGTAGGGCCTGACCTTGTGTCAGGCCGCGAATTACCAATGTGGCCTCCTTCGTGAGCACGGCCTGACACAAGGTCAGGCCCTACGAAAACTGCCAACTGCGTAACATCAGGTAGAAATAACAAAACAGGGACAGGTTCTCTACAAGGGACAG
>JAISGL010000343.1 GCA_031263125.1 Opitutaceae bacterium
CTCCTGCTCGTCGATCCCCGAGTCGGCGAAATCGAAAAGGAAATCGAGGCCCTTTATCACAACCACTTCTCAGAGCAACGGCGTGACCGGAAACTCGCCAACCAGCGCAAGGTGAAAGCACTACGTCAGGAACTGGGAAAACTGTTATCCGAAAGCGTGATGGCTCCAGCTAAAGCCAAACACATTGCCGAGTGGGATGCCTTCGATCCACAGGCGTCAGCGGACTTTTTCGATCCGCACTGGATGTTTGGCTCCAAGCTGGCGAACGGCTTCGATATCGTTATCGGAAACCCGCCTTATGGCGCAAAAATTCCCTCACATATCCGCCAGTTGATAGCCGGTCTCTACTCGCACCAAAACAATCTGGCCGACAGCTATCTGCTTTTCATTGAAAAGGCATACCATCTATTAAAGCCGATAGGTGTAGTAAGCTATATTGTATCTAACACTTGGCTGCCGTCGCTAACTTTCCAAAAGATAAGACGCTTTCTGACATCCGCATTTACTTGGAAAAATCTACTTATCATCCAAACTAAGGTTTTCTCGGCCATTGTGGATACAAACGTTTTTCTATTCGAAAAGGACAAACCACATCCCACGGGAGCACTTCCAGTTTATTTCTACGAGGATGACGGGGCTAGATTTGCTCATGTTCTCCAATGGTCAGATATTCCGAAAGGAGGAGAATCCATCAACGTAGTATTTAATCCTCAGGCGCAAGCTCTCTTCCGGAAAATGAGCACTGCCAGCAAGCCGCTGAAGGACATAGCTGGCGTCTATAACGGCGTAAAACCATTCGAAAGGGGGAAAGGAACGCCTCCCCAGACCGCAGAAACAATGCGCGATAAGCCATTTGTCGCGGAGGACTGCCCGAAGCCTTCCGGAGAAAATTGGATGCCGCTCTTACGGGGCAGCCTTATCCATCGCTACGTTACATACTGGAATAACGACTCGTGGATTCAGTATGGGCCATGGCTGGCTGCACCACGTGATGCATCAATTTTCCAGGCATCGGAGAAACTGTATGTCCGTCAAACTGGTGATTCAATAATATCCACATACGGGACCGAGGGCTACGTAGCGAGGGATAATCTACATATTATTCTCCCGAAATGCGGCGTAAGCCTAAAGTTTATTCTCGGGGTGCTCAACTCTACCTCTATCGCCTTCCTCTATTCCTACATCAACCCTGAAAAAGGGGAAGCGTTGGCCCAAGTGAAAAAAAACCACGTGGAGGAACTCCCAATACCACAAGCGCCGACATCGCTACAAGCGAGGGTAATCAAAGCTGTTGATGTCATTCTTAACGCAAAGAAGTCGAATCCCGACGCTGACACCACCACTCTAGAACGAGAGATCGACCAATACGTTTACGCCCTCTACGGCCTGACTCCAGAGGAAATCGCCATCGTGGAGTGCATGGAAAAGTAACCCCCATATCACCTCAGCTGGAGATTCTTGTATGATCATAAGAAACCGTATAACCACTGGTCTAGGTCTGGACACAGACGACATCTTCTCAGGTCTGGTGGATCATGGCCTTTTTTCCGAAAAACTGCCGCCGTGCTTTTCTAGTGAGGGATTATCCGCCTTAGCACCCTCGTCACTGGCCAAGATCGCGACTGAGAAAAAAACAAATAAGCTGGAATCACTGCTTAAGAAGGTGCGGTGTTGCGGATATGTGCGATATCAGGCGATTCGAGAAATAAACATCCCTAGACACCTGGGCATTCCACACCCTTACGCCTATATCGCCCAGTGCTTCGCCATAAAAAGAGTTTGGGATAAGATAACAGCACACTGCGCGAAACCTGCAATTCCCTTCAGTCGTATTTTTGTTCGCTTTATCGACGGAAATCGCGTTTTTGCAATGAATTATAAAGGCGCGGAGCGCTTTGACATCGAGGAACAGGAACTCGAATTTCTGACCGGCATGACTTACGTCGTCTACGCCGACATCTCGACATGTTTTCCAAGTATATACACGCATTCTCTCTCATGGGCACTACATGGCAAACGAAAAGCCAAAAAAGAGCGGAATGACGTTTCCCTCGCTGGTAACCTTCTGGATAAAGTAACCCAAGGAGTCAAAGACGGCCAAACGAACGGGCTGCTTATTGGTCCGCATTCCTCGAATATATTGTCAGAAATAGTGCTAACTTGCATAGATTCATCGCTAGCAAAAGCCAATTATCGACGCGTTAGTCGCCACATCGACGATTATCGTTTTTACGCACGAACACACAAAGACGCCGAGTGCTTCATTCGGGATTTAGGATTAGCACTACGTGATTTTGAGTTATTTCTTAATGAGAAGAAAACAAAAATAGTGCGGCTACCACAGCCAATTTCAGAAAACTGGGTGCGAGAACTGTTGGAATTTGGCTTTCCAAGCGGACTGATTCGGCACTCCAAGATTCGATCATTTCTCGATCTCGCGTTACATCTTTCCCAGCAAGCGGGCATCTCCACTCCACTAAATTATGCCATTAAAATGGTGCCCAACCGGTTAAATGACCGAGCAAAACGTTTATTCGTTACGGAGGCGATCAACCTCGCCTTGTCCTATCCTTATCTCGCTCCCTTAATGGATGAACATGTTTTCACCAAGCACTCTTACCCCGGCATAGATGCAGCAATATCCACATTCTCCAATGAATTACTTGATATTGGAATGGACCGTATTTACCCGGACTCAATTGCCCACGCATTATACTTAGCAATTAAATATAATATTACCCTATCTAAAACCGAGGCTGCACTTCGTGAGATAGTAAGGCTTGATGACTGCGTTGCCGACGTGCTTCTTTTGGAATACTCCAAGCGTGTTGGCATTAAAAAAATTCGCTCGGCGATAAACAAGCGTGCGAATAATTTAAAGGGGTTGAATGCCCGGGAACAAGACCCGTTTTGGCTTTTGCTTTATCAAGTATGGTCAGTAGCCGATCTCAAAGGAAATAATCACGCTTTCTTGGCAGACTTGAAGGCCGCTAGGTTCGCATTTCTTCGTTTTTAATAAAAGCAGCCTACTGTCCAGTCAATCTTCAATAGTCGGACAATTTTTCTCTAAAATTATTCCAACTTTGCGACATTTGAAGGTTGACTACACACATAGAATAAAATTCGTTCGGTCCCAAATATGAACAAACCCGCTCACTTCTCCGTCGATCCACGCGTCGCCACAATTTTGGGTGAAAACTATACATCCAGCGAACGCGCCCTCCGCGAACTCGTTGACAACGCATGGGACGCCGAGGCTCATTCGGTGCGAATCACGCTTCCCGCGCCGATGACATCCGATCCTATCATCATTCAGGACGACGGCAACGGGATGAAGGAGCAGGAGCTTCGCCAAGAGTATCTCAACATCGCCAGTCCACGCATCAGTCGCAAAGGCGACCGCACCCCAAATCTCAATCGTCTCGTAAAGGGGCGGCGCGGTGTAGGCAAGTTCTCCGGTCTCATCCTCGCCGACGAAATGGAGGTCGTTACCCGGGCTTGCGGCACGCAGACCCGCATCATCATCTCCAAGACGGTGTTATTGGCTGCCGGTAAGGATATTGAGCGCGTCCCGCTGCCGGTCGAGGTGGAGAGCTGCGACAAGGATCAGCACGGCGCCTCGGTTATTCTTAAAAATCTCAACCCACATCTCAACTTCCCCCAAGCCGACAAGCTCCGCGAGATATTGGCATATGACTATGGTCGCGAAACGGACATCGAACTTTTTATCAACGGTGAACGGGTCTTCCGCCATGAAATCCAAGGCGCCAAATTTACCAAAGACTACACGTTGCCAGATGGTAAAAAAGCCACGGCCAGCTGGACGGTGAGCGAAAAACCCGTGGCCGCACGCAAGGCAGGCATCATTCTTCGCGTCGGCGAAAAAGCCATTGGCAAGCCCCACCACTGGGGATTGGAACACGAGGAACAACTTACCGACCGCCTGCGCAATCGAGTGGTTGGTGAAGTAAAAATCGAATCGGATACCATCGAACTCACCGCCGCCGGTGGCGACGTGATCGAAAGCGATAAGAATTTCGAATTCCTCAGCCAAGCCATCAGGGAAGACGTCAAAGCCAGCCTCTCCAAAGTTCATACCGGCGAGGTCAACCTCGCAAAAGCTCGCTGGACGCAATTGATGAAACGCCGCTTGGAAGCGGTCCCAGAGCATCGCCGGGGTATTGTTGAAGACCGTCTCGAAAAGCTGATCTCTCGAAGCTATCAGGAAGGCGAAAAAGAGGAACGTATCATCATTCTCGTCAATCTGGTGCTGGATGCCTTGGAAATCGACGAGTATTGGACGGTATGCAAAGAGGTCGAAGCGGCTGAAAAATCCGATGTCTTCATCTTCGCTCAGGCGCTTGATAAATTCGGGCTGGCCGACCTCGCGTTCATCGGCCAACAAGCCGAACGGCGCCGCACTTATTTGGACAGCTTGGACAAACTCGCGACCGATGCGGCAACGACTGAAAGGCAAATGCACACGGCACTGCAACACAGCCTCTGGATTTTCGGGAACGAATACAGCTTGATGTCCAGCAACCGGCAGCTCCGCTCCATAGTGCAAGACCTCACCGAGAAAACCTACAAAGGCACGGACGCCACGGATCGCCCCGATCTGCTCTTGGCCGCAAACGTCGAAGGCCGGCATCTGCTGGTCGAGTTCAAACGTCCCTCCATCACCGTGGGCCGCAATGCGGAAAGTCAGGCGATCAAATATGCCGACACCCTGTCCGGCCAACTCGGCATTAGCTTGGACATCCTGATCGTCGGAGGGCAAGTGGATCAAAAGCTCCAATCCGACTACTCTGGAAAGCGCACCAAGTTCCTTTCATATCGTGCCGTCATTGCCAACGCCCGCACCCAACTCGAATGGTTGTTGCGACAACTAAACGAGAAACCCTGAGTCTTTTGCGTTTTCCCATGCCCATTTCCGCCATCGGCCCGATGAGTCCGCTACTCTCCGCCGTAAAACAACTCGGCCGCAGGCATAGCAGCACCCTTGGCTTTTTTTCCGACGGTGCGTTTGAGGATCATGCCGGGCGTGGGTATTTATTGGTGGTGTTCTTCCATGGTGGGAATGCCGAAGAGGGTAGGCCGGGGAATGCGAATTTTGGATGCTATCAGACGGCAGTGAGGTGATACGTTTCAGTTTTGCATGCGCTTTCTTTTTGCGAGCAATGCAAGGGCGGCGAGGGCTATCAGGAAACACGGTGAGGGTGCGCCGCCTCCGCCACCGCCTCCTCCGCCGCCGCTTTGCGCGTCGCCGTCATTGTTTCCTCCGCTGCCTTCGTCGCCGGGGTCAGGGGGGAGGACGTCTGGCGGGGTGGCGGTGGTGAGGAGCAGGGGCGTCTCCGTGCTGCCGGCGGTGGCGTCCGTGATGATGCGGATGGGCTTGCTGCCGGCGTCGGCCACGTAGAGCGCGCCGTCGGGGCCGGCGACGATGTCGCGGGGGGCGGTGAAGCGGACGGCGGAGCCTGTCGCACCGTCGGCGGCGCCCGGTGTTTTCATGGCGCCGGCGAGCGTGCGCATGGCGCCGTTGGCGGTGATTGAGCGGATGACCGAGTTGCCCGTGTCGGCCACGTGGACAACGCCGTCCTGCCACGCCACGCCGGAGGGCGCGTCGAAGCCTGCCGCGGAGAGCACGGTCATGGCAAAACCGGAGCCGGGCTGCGCGCCGGGGGTGATTTTGCGGATGGCGTTGTTGCCGGTGTCGGCCACGTAGAGCGCGCCGTCGCCTCCCCAGGTGATGTCGAGGGGCGTGTCGAGGTGGGTGGCGTCAGCGCCGGGGGCGTCGGGCTGGCCCGCGATGGTGGTGACGGCGCCGTCGGGCGTGATGGCGCGCACGGTGTGGCTTTGCGTGTCGGCGACAAAGAGGTGTCCGCTGTCGTCGATGGCGAGGCCGGCGGGCGATTTGAGACGGGCGGCGGCGCCGGCGCCGTCGGCGGCGGGAGCGGTGGCCGGGGCGTTCGCGTTGCCGGCGAGGGTGGCGACTTTGCCGGTGGCGATTTCGATGGCGCGGATGACGTTGTTGCCGGTGTCGGCCACGTAGGCGGTGCCGGAGCGGAGGGCGAGGCCGGCGGGCGATTTGAAGCGCGCGGCGGTGCCGGTGGCGTCGAGCCAGCCGCCGGAGCCGCCGGGGTCGCCGGCGAGGATGGTGGCTGTGCCGGCGGGGTCGATGATGTCGATGGTGTTTTGCGTGGTGTTGGCGATGTAGATGGCGCCGGCGTCGTCCACGGCGAGGGCGTGGAGGCCGGGTTTGTAGAGGCGCGAGACGATGATCACGGCGGCGTTGCCGGGCATGGGGGGGAGCGCGCCGATGGTGGCGACGTAACGGAATTGCAGGCGGGCGAGTTCGGGGGTGACGCCGGGCAGCGTGAGCGTGGCGCCGCCGTTGGTGATTTGGTGGGCGAAGGGCGCGCTTGAGTCGATGGCGCGCCAGCCGGCGCCGTCGTGGTATTCCCATTGGATGAGGGGGGCGGGGATGCCGGCGGAGGGGGCGTTGAAGGTGACGGTGTCGCCTTCGGTGACGGTGGTGGTCGCGGGGAGGTTAACGTCGGCGTCGGTCGCACGCAGGATGTAGAGCGGGTACTCGCCGGTCATGGCGTCGGCGGATGAGACGGTGTTGCCCATCATGTCGCAGACCATGTCGCCGGCGCGGAGGCTGGTGGCGTCGGCGAGGGCGATGGGTTTGGTTGACCAATACACGTCGACGCCGCCGGTGGTTTTTGTGAAGTGGAGGGCGGAGAGGATGGCGTCGCCGATGGTTGTTGTTTCAAAGGCGGCGGCGGGAGCGGGGGCGGCGTCCTCGGTGAACGCGACCATGGCGGCGTGTGCGGCGAGGCCGGGGCCGGGGATGCCGGTGACGTCGACGCAGGCGGAGGTGCCGTCGGCCTGGATGTCGCGTCCGGTTTCGCTGGCGGCGACGACGTAGAGGAAGTGGCGGCGCACGCCGTTGGCTTTGAGGAAGAGGGCGGTGCGCACGATCGAGGCGGCGGCTTGCGGGGGCGTCATCGAGCTGGAGGCGGGCATGCGGCTGGTGGCGAGCCAGCTTTGTCCGCCGGAGAGCCAGGGGCCGCCTTCGGTGTGCCAGAGGGGGAGCGGTTCGGAGAAGCGGTTGGCGTGGGTGCGGTAGCGTTCGAGGAGGGTGAGGGCGTGCGTGGAGCCGGGGATCGCGCCGGCGGCGGAGGTGGTGTAGAAGTGGAAGGAGAAGGCGTCGAGTTGCGCGCCCGCGCCTTGGTCGAGGAGCTGCCAGCCGAGGGTGGCGTCGATTTCGGAGACGGCGGGGCCGACAAGCGTGAAGGGTTTGCCGGTGGCGTCGAGGACTTCGCGGGTGGCGTCGAGGAGCGAGCGGATGACGGCGGCTTTTTGCAGGCCGGGTTTGACTTGGAGGTAACCGCCGTCGGGTTCGTTCCAGAGTTCCCAGGCATCGACGTGGGGCGAGAATTCGGCGAAGGCGCGCGCGACGTAGGTTTTCCATTGGTTGATGTCCGCCGGGGGGTAGGAGTTGCTCCAGCGGTTGGCGACGGCGCCGGGGGTGGTGTCGATGTCGGCGGCCCAGTCGGGCGCGGTGTCGAAACTGCCGAGGATGCTGAAGCCGGCGGCTTTGGCGGCGGCGGGCGCGGCGGTGTCAAAGCGCCACTGGCCTTGCGACGGCTCGACGGCCATCCACTTGGTGTTCATCGGCGGGTAGAGTCGCAGCCAGCGGAAGCCGCCGCGGCGCGCGATTTCGAGGTTGTAGGGCGTGAGGTCGGCGTGGCCTCCGAAAAACGAGTCGGGGCGGGCGCCCGGCGCGGGGAGCGCGGGGAGCACGCTGTAGAGTTGCTCGGCGAGCACGGGTTCGGCAGGCACGGATTCGGCGGGCACGGGTTCGGCGGGCACGGGTTGCGAGCCGGCGCGGCGGGCCTCGATGCGGAACGCGCCGAGCGTCGTGGTTTGCAGGGTGAAGGCGGTTTCGCCGAGGCCGTCCGCGCCGGTGGCGACGGATACGTTTTTCTGCTCGATTGTGCGTCCGAGAAAATCAACCGAGGCGATTTGGAATGCCAGCGTCGAGGAGGGTGACTCGCCGGCGGCGACGAGTTTGAAGGCCGCTGTCGCGCCCGGCTCGAAGAGGTTGCCCGCGGGCACGCCGGTGGCAGGCTGGATGGCGTGCGCGGGCGGGTGGGGCGCGCGGTTTTCCGGCGGCTGCGCGTCCTCGAAAAACTGGAAGTCGTCGAAGTCGAACGTGCCTGCGCCGAGTTGCAGCCTGACGGCATAGACGCCGTCGGCGGCGGGCTTGAGCGTGAGCGGCACCGTGTATTTTTGCCAGTTGGTGGACAGCATCAGCGTCTGTGACTGGAGCAGGATGTCGCTGTTTTTCCCGCCGGCCACGCCCGCCGTGAGCGTGCGGCTGGTGTTGCAACGCGCCCAGAAAGTGAGCGCCGAGGGCTGCCCGTAGCGCGCCGGGAAATAGGCGCTGGTCATCCAGCCCCAGTTGCCGGGTTTCACCTCGACGGTCAGGTGGCGTGCGCCGTGCGGGGCGCCCGCCGCGACTGATTCGAGCTTCGCGCCGGGCTGCGAGGGATAGCCGTTGCCGGTCTCGCCCGCGCTCCAGCCGTCGCCGAATTCTGGCGCGCGGATCGACGCCGTCCAGCCGTCGGCGCCGGCCTCGAAGGACTGATTGCGGATGGGGTTGAGCGAGGGCGGCTCGCCGCCTTCCGCCGCGGGCAGTTCCGCGAGCGAGACATCGTCGAGCCAGTATTGCCCCGGCGAGTGCAGCCAGAAGGCGAGGTGGGTTTCCGCCCCGGCGACGAGGTCAGCCGGCAGCGTGGTGCGGAAAACATATTCCCGCCACGTTTCCGTGAAAATCATTTCCATGCGCAGGAACACGCGGCGCGACGGCCTCATTTGCTGGAGCAGGATCGTGACCGGCACGCCCTCGGTCGCGCCGCGCGCGTGGAAGCGCAGCTCCACCGAGGCGCCCGCGCGCATGTCCAGCCCCGTGTAGGTGACATGCCCCGCGCCGGCGCGCAGCGAGTATTGTCCGGAGTGCGGATTCTGCGTGTCGCGCGTCGCGGCGTCGCCCGCGCCGCCGTAGTTCGACGCGTCGTACACCCACGGCGCGATGGCCTGTTCGAAGCCGGGATTGGAAATGAAATTGGCCGCGGTCTGCGCCGCGACCCGCGTGGTGGCAAGGGCAAGGACGGCGCCCGCCAGCGTTGACAAAAACAATAACCACGCGGCGACACCGCCCGTCAGGTGCGCTCTGCGCGCTCTGGGAGTTTTCTTCATCATGATAAAAGGGAGAGGGAAGGGGGGAAGGCTTGAGGTTTGTGAGGTTTGAGTTGCTGGCGTTGCTGCGTTGCTGTTGCTGGAGCTGGCGTTGGCGTTGGAGCTGGTGCTGGAGCTGGCGTTGCTGGACAAAAACGAAACGCCTTTCACGCACTCGCGACAATGGCCGGGACGCTAAAGCGTTCAGCAACGTGGCAACGCAGGAACGCGGCGACGTAGCGACGTAGCGACATGGTAACGTGGTAACGCAGTAACGCTGTAACGCAACAACGCGGATTCACGGTTTCCCTCTTCTGACATTTTTAATGCACGGCGCATTTCAAAAAACAGGACAGGCCAAGTCACCAATTCCGGAGTAGCGCGTCCCTCCCGCCCGTTGGATGGCGCAAAGCGCCGCCTCCGTGTCAACTTCGGGAAATGAACAAAATAAGCAGGGACAGGTTCAAGAAACCTGAGATTTTAAAAACAATACTTGACATCTGAATTTGATGAAGAACCAAAAGAAAATGCGTAATCTTTAATATACCAATAAATTGTGCGATTCCATCACTTGACTGTATGATGCATTGCGTTTTGATGTGTGCGGGAAAATGCGCGATAAGGTCCGCGTTTATTTTTCACCTGAATACTTTTATATGAACAAATATCCGGCGTTTTTCGTTTTTTTCAGCGTGGCGGCGTGCCTGTTTGCGGGCAGCGTGGCGATTGTGTTTGCACAGCGGCCCGAGGATCGTCCGTTGACGCCGGCTGCTCCGGTGACGGCGGAGTTCCGGTTTGATTTTGGCGGGGATGCACGCGCGTCCGGGATGTATTCGGACGAGCGCGGGCATGGTTTTGATTTTGGCTCGAAGGTTGTGCGCGACGGCGATTGCGTGACATCCGCGCGCGAAGGCGAACCGTTTTTCTTTTCGGTGAAGGCGCCGGAGGGAAATTATCGCGTGACGGTCACGCTCGGCGATTCCCAAGGCGCATCGGAGACGACGGTTCGCGCGGAGGCGGGGCGGCTCATGGCGGCGGATATCGCAACGGCGCGCGGCGCGAGCGTGACGCGTGTGTTTTGCGTGAATGTGCGGCGTCCGCAGCTTCCGCCGCCGCCGCGGAATGCGCCGGGCGGTTCGGCCGTTCATATGTTTTTGCCCAGGGAGTCGGAGTCGCGCAACTGGGACGACAAACTCACGCTCGAGTTCAATGGCAGGCATCCGTGCGTGCGCGCGATTGAGATCGTGAAGGACGATGCGCTGCCGACGTTGTTTGTCGCGGGCGATTCGACGGTGGCCGATCCGCGCGGCGGACCGGGCGGCAACTGGCCGACGCAATTGTGCCAGTTTCTCAAGCCGGAGATCGCGGTGTGCAACGCGGCTTCGGGTGGCGAGACGGGCAAGAGTTTTATCACGGGTTATCGTTTCGACAAGGTGCTCAGCCAGATGAAGGCGGGCGATTTTTTTCTGATCCAATTCGGACACAACGATTCGAAGCCGCAGTGGCCGCAGAGTTACACGGAGCCGGGGACGACGTTCAAGGCGTACCTGCGCGTGTTCATCGAGGAGACGCGGCGGCGCGGCGCGACTCCGGTGCTCGTGACGCCGATGGAGCGGCGCGAAAACAAGGACACGGTCGGACGTTGGGCGCGGGCGATGAGGGAGGTCGCGCTCGCGGAAAACGTGCCGCTCATCGATCAGTGGACGGAGAGCAAAAAACTCTGGACTGCGCTCGGGCCGGAACGCGTGGGCACGGCGTTTGCCGACCAGACGCATCTGAGCAATTACGGCGGTTATTTGCTGGCGAAACTCATGGCGTCGGGAATCCGCAAAAATGTGCCGCAACTCGCGCCGTTTATCGCGGACGATTTCATGGCGATGCCGCCCGAATCGCCGGAGGCGCCGCCCGCGTACTTGAAACAATCACCAGGACAATCGTCAGGACAATCGTCAGGACAGAATCGCTGACGTTGTTTTATTGTGGCAGCATTTCCCGGTTAAAGACTGATGTGCCTTCCGTGACGCAAACCGGACTTCGCAAGCGAAACCTCCGTGAAGCGATCGGGCTGATCTGACTGATCTGACCGATCTGGCTGATCGGACTGATCGGACGCAAACCAATCTTCGCAAACGAAATTCCTATGGAGTCCTTTGCAAATCGTCCCAACTTGAAAGCTCCATCAGCATCAATAAACCACTTTGTTAAGCGGATACTCGATGATGCCCTCGGCGCCAAGCTCCTTGAGTTTGGGAATGATTTCGCGCACGGTTTTTTCGTCGATGATCGTCTCGAGCGCGACCCATTCGGGCGAGGCGAGAGGGGAGATCGTCGGATTGCGCAGCGCGGGGAGCGACTTGATGAGTTCGTCGAGACGGGCTTTCGGCGCGTTGAGCTTGAGGCCGACTTTGCTTCCCGCTTCGAGCGCCGCCGTGAGCATGAGCGCGATGGTCTCGATTTTTTTGCGCTTGGCGGGATTGGCCCAACTCGCCTTGTTCGCGATGAGCTTGGTGTTCGTCGAGAGAAGCGTGTCCACGATGCGCAGCTTGTTTGCGCGCAACGAGGAGCCGGTCTCGGTGATGTCCACGATGGCGTCGACGAGATCGGGCACTTTCACCTCCGTGGCGCCCCAGGAAAACTCGACCGTCACGGGGATGTTTTTCGCCGCGAAATAGCGTTTCACCGTGCCGACCATCTCGGTGGCGATGCGTTTGCCGGCGAGGTCCTCGGGCTTCTGAACGGATGAATTTTCAGGCACGCAGAGCACCCAACGCGACTTTTGCGTGCTCGCCCGACTGTAAATTAAATCACAAACTTCAACCACGTCGGACGCGTTTTCCTGCACCCAATCGTAGCCGGTAAGCCCGCAGTCAAAGAAGCCGTGCTCGACGTACCGGCTCACTTCCTGAGCGCGGATGAAACGCCCGTCGAGTTCCGGGTCGTTGATGCTTGGTTTGTATGAGCGGGAGCTGGTCGTGATTACCCAACCTGCTTTGGCAAAAAGACTTTTGGTGGATTCTTCAAGGCTGCCCTTTGGCAGGCCGATCATGAGCAAAGGTGTCTGACTGGACATAGTGCGACTACGCCATACGCATGTTTCGAAGGCTTCAAGTCTATTCCGAATTTCCGCCCGATTTCAAATTTCCGCCCATTCCTTGTTCAAGCCGGCATCTCCGCACACCGCTGTTTTTTTTGAAATAGACGCGTTTATTTTCTTTACAATTTGGGGTAATTGTAAAAACTCCGATGCACGTTCCACTCAAACCACAAACCACACAAAATCCTATGAACTCCATGAGATCCGCACCCAGACCCTTAATTCTAATCGTTGAAGACGAGGAAGAACTCGCCAAGCTCATCGCAGCCCAGCTCGAAGAAGCCGGGATGCAGACGCAAGTCTACACACGTTGCTCGTACGCGATGCGTTTCCTGAAACGCAACTTCGCGAACCTGCTTCTTCTCGACATCAACATGCCCGACCAATCGGGCTTCCAACTCCTCGAGGAACTCAAGAAAGGCGACATCTCGATCCCCACGATTTTCCTCACGGGCAATACGCTTGAGACCAGCAAAGTCCGCGCGCTCGACATGGGTGGCGACGACTACATCACGAAGCCGTTCAGCTATCCCGAGCTTATCGCGCGCATCCACGCCGTGCTCCGCCGCGCCGAGTCGGCTGGCGACCTCAACGTCACCAAGAACGCCAAGATCAGCGACAGTCCCTTCGAGTTCTGCGGCGCGAAAATCACACCCATCCGCCTCGAAATCGAGTTCCCCAACGGCGCGGTCTGCAAGCTCGGGCGCAAAGAGCTGGGCATCCTTTCGTATCTCAACGTCAACCGCGGCATCGTCATCACCCGCAAGGCGCTCATCCACTCGGTATGGGGCATCCACGCCGACGTGAAGAGCCGTTCGCTCGACCAGTATATCGTAAAAGTCCGCGAACTTTTCCGCACCAACGATCTGAATCTCGACGCGTTCCGTACCGTGCACAGCATCGGTTACATCTTCGAACCCGGAATCGTGGCAGCCACCGAGACCACGCCAGCCCAACCCGCCGCACCCGCCGCAAAAGCCGACAAAGCCAGCGCGCCGGATGCAACCAGCGCGGCCATTTGATTCACCGCGATTCACTGAGATTCACTGAGATTCACCGCGATTCATCGAGATTCACCGCAACAGCCAAACGGCGTCCCGCAAAACGGAACGCCGTTTTTTTGCGCCCTCGCGCAAACACCTCGCCGAGGTTGTATTCATGTATTCATATTAAGGGATTCGGCCATAAATAAATCGCCATTTATGAGAGGGTCAATGAGGCGATTAAATTGGTGGCGGCGGCAGCCGCGATGGTGACGAACCATTTGCCCAAACCGGCCAGCCGCTCAAGGCAGGCTTCATAAGGTATCATCTCT
>JAISGL010000370.1 GCA_031263125.1 Opitutaceae bacterium
GATGCCGGCGTGCCCGTGACTTGGATTGCCGAAAAATTACGCATGGGAAAACCGGCGTCAGTGCGCAGTATCCTTTCCCGGCAATGCAATGCCAAAGCACTACGATGAAAAATGAAAAAATCAACAATACTCCCCCTAGCCCCTTCGGTTTCCCCTCCGTAAATGCCATCGGCCAGCGCACCGTCCGCGAACAAGCCGGCACGGCCTTTGCCACGCCGAGCACCGATGCGTTTACCTATAACTCATGCGGCGAGATGATAGGCTCAAGCAACACGCAGCGCCCGTCCCTAAACACCACCTACGCCTTCGACGGCATCGGCAACCGCCAAACTTCGCAGGATGCTTTCGGCCCGCGCGACTACACCGTCAACACACTC
The DNA here is from genome assembly GCA_031263125.1 of Opitutaceae bacterium. Classification (GTDB taxonomy): domain Bacteria; phylum Verrucomicrobiota; class Verrucomicrobiia; order Opitutales; family Opitutaceae; genus Ereboglobus. Next base: position 378 of record JAISGL010000370.1, read on the forward strand.
AACCAATACACTCATGTAGGGGCATCGCTTGCGGCACCCGCCAGTCCAACATATGATTTGGACGGCGATATGCTCACTGATGGCATGGGCCGTGCTTTCACATGGGATGCCGAAAATCGTCTCATTGCCGTGGAAACAGACACCATCCGTGTCGCCTATGCCTATGACGGACAGAGTCGCCGCATGCGGAGAACGGAGTTCTCGCGGCCTAACCCGCTTGCTTCATGGGAGCAAACCACCCACCGCCTTTATATCTACGACGGCTGGAACGTTATTGCCGAATACACCGGTTGGAGTGCTAACGTCCCGCCGGCACTGACGTGCTCCTATCTCTGGGGTCTCGACTTGAGTGGAACTCCGCAAGGTGCGGGTGGGGTCGGCGGTTTGCTCAGTGCCAAGGAAGGCGAAACAGCGAAATACTTCACCTTTGATGGCAACGGAAATGTTAGCGAGATGCTTGATGATGGTGGCAACGTACAAGCCCATTACGAATACGATCCCTTTGGAAACACCACTGTAGGCATCGGGTCATGGGCTAATGGCAATGTCTGGCGTTTCAGCACTAAGACGGTTGATGCGGAATCGGGATTATATTATTACGGCTATCGCTTCTATGATCCAGCTTTTGGCCGTTGGCCAAACAGGGACCCTTTGGGCGAAATAGAAGGAGACAATTTATTAGTTTTTTCAAACAATGCTGCGATTTCGAACATAGATATACTCGGATTGTGCAAACTGGGTGAAAAGAGAATAACGAATACGGTGTTCGATATAAGCGGTACGCGAAGCCCTAAGGGAATCGAAGATGATATAGCGAATTTTTTTAAAGCTCAAAAGGGCACTCAGGTTGCAAAAACGGTTTTTGTTATTGGCGGGTTTGTTTACTTTGTCTCAACTACTGGAGTGGTTTCAATTCCGGCGGCAGTTGTGGCTCCCAGTGTTCTTGAAGAAGGAATAAAAACCTATCAAGAATTTCAAAAATCCAATCCTGGACTTGCGAATATTCTGGATAATATTGCAAGTAAATTGCGGAACAATCCCAGCGGTTTTACGGCAGTATATACAAGAGTATATTATGAGGTATGTGTAAAAGACTGTTCTGTTCAGCCTGAGGGCACAAAATGGAGCAATGAGAAGGTGTCATCGTGGAAAAAATGTGATATTTATGTAGCGTCGGCAGATCTAGGTCAACCACCGTCGGAGCGCTATCTTGAAAGGTGCAAGAAAAGACACGAAAGTGAAGTAAGTGGAAAATAAAAATTTAACATGGGCAATGATTGTAGCCATCTTATGGCTCTTCTTGCTTGCTGCTACCTCATGTCAGCAGCAACCGTACAAATATGATTTCGATTCTACGGAAAAGCAGGATATTGTCTTTAGTGAGCTGTTCAAAATAAAAGAAATATTTCGCAATGAGACTGATGCTTCAAAAGTTGAATCTTCATTAGTGGATGCTATTAATTATATACTTGAAATGAGGAGTAAATATAAAAAACGTCAGAAATAGAGGACGTTTCCAATCAGTCTTTATTTGCTTGCTATAGCATGTTAGCTTATGTATACAAATGTCAGAATAACGATTCAGGATATCGTCTGGTTACCACTTTAGTGTTAGCTGAATCCGCGAGACTGACCTCTTGGTTTCGATACGATGGGCCAATGACAATGCAGCAACTTTTTGAGTATGATATTGTGAGCAATGCAGGCGCTAAAAATACAATTTGGAATGAATTGGACAGACTGCTGCAAAATGAAATTTACGAGAGGATATTCAAAGAAGAGGTCGAATTTGTTATGGAGAAATTAGGAATATTCATAACGCTCAATAGTGGCATGGAAGATTTCCATAAAGAATTAGAGACAGCTATAATGCTGAATGGGCTTGAAAATGTGGTAATAAAGGTTAAGGAACTTGAAAGTAGCGGAGGCATTCTGATCGTAGGCCAGAAAGAACTAAGCAAAATGTATTCTTTTTCTTGCCATGAGGATCAGTGTCACATAAGGATAGAGCACGTGATTCGATATAAACGAGCTATTGCTACACTTGTACTTTTTATTCATAAAAACATTGATGGGAAATTAATATCATGCTCTGTTGCTATAGAAGATAACCACCCACAAGCCAACCATTAGCACGGCGTGCCAAGTTGAAGAAGGCAAAAGGAAGGCAAAAGGGGCTAGGGGGAGTATTGTTGATTTTTTTGTTGACGGCCTGTTCTGTCTCGGTAGTTATGGTCGCCATGCCACGAATTTTGCGCATCCAGTATGCCGGTGCCCGTTACTATGTGATAAATCGAGGCAATTATCGTGCCAACGTCTTTTCCAGCGAAGGAGCGATTGGAGCGTTGCGGGATGCCGGCGTGCCCGTGACTTGGATTGCCGAAAAATTGCGCATGAGAAAACCATGCGTCAGTGCGCAATATCTTTTCCCGACAACGCAATGCCAAAGCACCACGATGAAAAATGAAAAAATCAACAATACTCCCCCTAGCCCCTTCGGTTTCCTGCCCCCTAGCCCCTTCGGTTTCCTGTGGTTAATTTATTGGTTTGGTTTTTAAACTGTTTTTCAAAGTGCCCTAAAGACGTTTTTCCTTAATTAAAATAACCATATTATTATTACTTTATTCCTATGCGCTCACCTTTTTCGCCATTTTTCCACCGCTGTTCACCAAGTCATTTGTTCACCTATTTGCGTGAATCTTCGTCAAAAGTGAAACCACTGTTTCAGCGCATCACCTCCAAACCATATCAAAGTGATAAAAAATGCCTGACCCCTTCACCCCCCGCGACCTGACCCCTTCACCTCCCGTCAACTCCCATCGGAAACGATTGCGCCCGGCTCCATCCACCTGCCTTCGACCAGCGTGCGCACGTGCGCGGTGGTGACGTTTTTTTCGTTTCGATTTATCATTCCGGTCAAAACTTCGATTGCGTTGTGGCCGACGAGTTCGTGGCGTTCGTCCATCCCCGCGCAAATCGGGCTGGCCGGATCGACGCTTGTACAGAATACCGGAATCTTCGTGTGTGACCTTGGACCACTGGCGAGCGCTTTTTGAATCGGCATCACAATTTCCTCGGCGCATGCGATGATCGCGTCCGGTTTTTCGCGGGCAAGCCATGCGCGAAACCCGTTCCTGGGCGTCCTGAAGTCATCGCACACCAGCGGACGCACGCGTGGGGCGCCGCGCTCCATTGCATTTGCAAGGACGGCGGAAACAAAGGCGTCGTTTGTGCGGATGCCGAATGTCCGTGTGCCGGCAAAACCGATTCGCCGGAAACCTCGCGCGGCGATTTCCGCGCACAGCACGCGCGCATTGTGGTAATAGTTTGCGCCGATGCGGACGAAATCCGGCGAGATGATGCTGGAGGTGGCCGCGACCACGGAAAAATTTTCCCAATCCAGCAAGTCATCGACATTCACGGGCGCGACCATTTGCAGCAGCAGCACGCCTTCGATGCCGCGCGCCGCCAGGATTCGCCCGAGGCTGTGATTGTGGCCGGCGGCGGATTTTAATCTGAAAAGTTCCAGCCGGTAGCCGAGGCTTTCGGCCCGGCGGCGCGCGCCTTCGCGCACCAGGCGGATGGGGTGGGGTTCGATTGACCCGGGGATTGTCGTGAGGGCGGCAATCGCGGCGTGGCAGCGCGATTTTTTGCGCCGCCGCAAATGCACCATCAATTTCGCCATCGCCGGGTCGCGCCTGTAACCGGATTCCCCGGCGGCTTTCATCACGCGCTCCTTCGCGTCCGCGCTCACATGCGGACTGCCGCGCAGGACGCGGGACACCGTCATGGCGCTCACGCCGGCGGCTGCGGCAATCTGGCGGAGACCCGGCTGCGAACCGGCGGAAGAACCGGCGGAAGAATCGGCGGAAGAATCGGATATTCGAGGCATGTGGTGATAATTTTGTTACGGTAACAAAAAGCCACACTTGCTCAGTCTTTCAGTCAACTGCACGGTGACGCTGATCGATTCGCATGCCTTCTCAAAATCCAATTTTCCAACAGCGTCCCATGTTAAATTCCAACATCATCACACACATCACGCACATCACACGCACACTTCGCGGAGCAATCGCCTTCGCGGCTTTGTTCGCGTTTGTTCACAGCGCCGCCGCCGCGCCCTACGTGCCGCCGGCTTCGGGGCGCGCCACTTACGATTTTAATCCCGCGTGGCGGTTTATCAAAAAAGACGCGCCCGGCGCCGATGCGGAAAAGTTCGATGACGCCTCGTGGACGACCGTCAGCACGCCGCACACGTGGAACGACGTGGACAGCTACGACGAGTATATTTATCGCGGCGGCGAGCGCACGCTCCACATGGGTCCCGCGTGGTATCGGAAACATTTCAAGTTGCCCGCCGGGGCCGCGGGCAGCCGCATCGTCATCGAGTTCGAGGGCATGCGTCAGGCGGCGAAATTTTGGGTCAACGGCAAGCCCGTGGGCAAATACGAGGACGGCGTCACCGCGTGTGGCATCGACATCACCGGCGCCGTCCGTTTCGGCGATCAGGAAAACGTGCTCGCCGTCTGGATCACCAACGCCACTGACTACAAGGAGGAAGCCACCGGCGTGGGATTCCAGTGGGCGTCGAAGGATTTTAATCCCAACTTCGGCGGCATCAACCGCAACGTCCGCCTGCACATCCTCCCGAAAATCCACCAGACCCTGCCGCTCCTGAACGGCCTCGGGACGACCGGCGTGTATGTGTATGCGTCGGACTTCGACATCCCCGGCAAAACGGCGGTCATCAACATCGAGTCGCAGGTGCGCAACGGCTCCGGCGGTCAGGCCGCCGTTGATTTTTCCGCGGTGGTCGTGGACGCGGCGGGCAACGTCGTCGCGCGGATGCAGGGCGAGCCGCTCGACATGGTTGATGGCGAAACCGCAATCGCCACCGCCGCCGGCCCGCTCGCCGATGCGCGCTGGTGGAGTCCGGGGCAACCGAATCTCCACGACGTTTACACCATCCTGAGCGTCGCTGGAAAAGTGGTCGACGTGAACAAAGTCACCACGGGTTTTCGCAAAACCGAATTCAAAGGCGGCGCCGGAACCGGCGGCGTTTATATAAATGACAGGTTCACCTGGCTCACCGGCTGGGCGCAGCGCAGCACCAACGAGTGGGCGGCCATCGGCGCCGCGTATCCCGACTGGATGCACGACTACGACATGAGGCTGATGGCGTCCGCCAATGGGAATTACGTCCGCTGGATGCACGTCGCGCCCACGCGCCAGCTCTCCGACGCGTGCGACCGCGCCGGCATCGTGCAGGTTTGCCCCGCCGGCGACAAGGAGCGCAACCCCGACAATCCCGTCCAGTGGGACCAGCGTGTCGAGGTGATGCGACGCACGATTGTATATTTTCGCAACAGCCCGGGCATTCTTTTCTGGGAGGCGGGCAACAACGGCATCTCCGCCACGCGCATGAAACAGATGGTGGACATCCGCAAACAATTCGACCCCTCCGGCGGCCGCGTCATGGGCTGCCGCTCGCTGCCCGCCACGCAAGGCGAGAAAGTGGACTGGCCCTCCGACAAAGACCCCGGCGCAGGGCCGGGGCAGACCGACGAGAACGCCCGCATCGCCGAATACTTTGGCGTCATGATCGGCCAGGACCCGCGCGTGGATGCCCTTGATACACCGGCAAAACTTTTCCGCTCGTTCAGCTTTCAGCGCCGCGACATCGCCCCGATTATCGAGACCGAGGATTTCCGCGAGGAAGCGCTGCGCACCCACTGGGACAATTATTCTCCGCCCAACTACGGTTTCAAAAAAGGCCCGAACGACACCTACGATTTGAACTCCGAGCAATTCGCCCTCGCGCAGATCAAACGCTACAACGATTACTGGTCGCACCGCATCAGCCTGGACGACGGCCGCAAAGCCCGCTGGTCCGCCTACGCCTCGATCGTGTGGGCCGACAGTCTCCAACTCGGTCGCAACCCCGACACCGAAGTCGCGCGCTCCAGCGGCAAGGTCGATGCCGTGCGCATTCCCAAGCAAGTCTTCCACGCCGCCCGCGTGATGCAGAGCGTGGACAAACCCGACATACACATCATCGGCCACTGGACTTATCCCGCCGGCACAAGGAAAACCATGCACGTCGTCGCCAGCAATGTCGCGGGCGTCGAATTGTTCCTCAACGGCAAATCCCTCGGCAAAGTCACGCAACCCGAGAACGGTTTCGCCTACGCCTTCCCTGATGTCGCCTTTGAACCCGGCGCGATAAAAGCGGTTGGTTACGACGCAAAAGGCACCCCGCTCGCGCGGCACGAACTCAAGACCGCCGGCCCGGCGGCGGCGATCCGCCTCACACCGCACGTCGCACCCCAGGGATTTCTGGCGAACGGCGCCGACATCGCGTTTTTCGACGTGGAGGTGACCGACGCCGAAGGCAACCGTTGCCCGACCGACCAGGCGCGCGTCGATTTCGAACTCAGCGGCCCGGCCATCTGGCGCGGCGGCGTGAACGAATTCAAACCGGATTCGATCAACCACACATATCTCGACACGGAATGCGGCATCAACCGCGTGTTCATTCGCGCGACCCTGGCGGCGGGCGAAATCACGCTCACCGCGAAACGGGCCGGCTTGAAAGAAGCGTCCACCCACCTCGAATCGAAACCTGTCAGCGTGAAGGACGGACTGGTCCGCATCGAACCCGGACCAATAAATGAAAAGTAGCGCAGGCAGCCAAGCCTCGCCCGGGTGTAATTGCGGAAGGTAGCTACTATCCCATAACGCATGAAAATTCGCATTACGTTTCCTATGAGTTTCGCAGCGGTATAGCGAAAAAAGACGCATCATGGGATACCACGGCGAAGCCGTTTTCTAATGCCCAAGGTTGCGACGCAGTCGCTACCTTGGGAAAGGGGAAGAAGATTGTCACAACCTCGAAGAGGTTGCCTGGGATTGAACCGCTGAAGCGCGGGTGATTTATGGCAATGTTATCAGGCAACCCCGTTGGGGTTGTGTGATTATTATCGGATTACCCAAG
>JAISGL010000376.1 GCA_031263125.1 Opitutaceae bacterium
TGTCCGAGTTCGTGCAGATAGGTGAGGCGCACTTCGTCGCGGTAGATCGCCATGTCGCCATCCGCGTAGTCGTAGATGCTCTCCAAAAACAGCAAAACGTGCGCGGGCGCGGTGTTGCCGAGGCCAGGCTCGACACCCAGCGGATCACCGATGAACAACCCCAGAATATCCGGCTCAAACTCGTCGCCCAGTATTTCCTCAGTGGGCCAGTCGTGATATGCAACAGGCAGTTTGCCGGCATGTCTCGCAACATCGCGCGGCAATTTCCGTTTGGCGGCGGCGACCGTTTTTTCAGCTTCCGCGACGAGTTTGGAAAAAAAGGACATGTGTGTTCTGTTAAAATTTCTGGCAAAACGCTGCGTCTCTTGCGCCACTGTCGCCAAAAAGACGGCGGACTCCAACCAAATCCTGCCACGAAGTCCCTGAAAATCATTGGTTCCCCGACGTTTCCAATGCCGCATCTTATCCGGGGGGGGGATTTTTCGCAAAAAACAAAATGCGGGCTTGGCAATCGCTTTTCGCGCACGGCAAAATGCGGCCATCTCGTGGGGAAAGCATTTTTCGCCCAGGCGAAAAACCCGCTGTTTGAATCATCTGCAACGCGGTCGCTCCGCCATCCGAGTCCTCATGCGGGACGCCGTGCGTGTCGCTCAACAGCAATCATCAACAAAAAAGGAAATTCGCATGACACCGCCAGTCACCATAACGAAACAACCCACGTGCCGGGGCATCCAGCCGCGCAAGTACCGCGCCATCCAGCGCCGCGATCTCGATTCGCTCCCTCAACTCACGCGCTTCTCATCCGACGAGCTTCTCAGCATGAAAGCCGTCGCCTCCGTGCTGCCGTTTCGCGTCAACGAATATGTGACCGACGAACTCATCGACTGGTCCGCGATCCCGCAGGACCCGATGTTCCAGCTCAGTTTTCCGCAGCCGGAAATGCTCGCGCCCGATGATCTCGCGGCGATGCGCCGCCTCATCGAAGCCGACGCGCCGCAGGAACAGCAAACCGCGCTCGCGCACCATATCCAGCTCAAGATGAACCCGCACCCCGCCGGGCAGATGGAAGTAAACGTGCCGCGCCTCGACGACGGCACCCCGATCCCCGGCATGCAGCACAAGTATCGCGAAACGGTGCTCTTTTTCCCGAGCCAGGGGCAGACGTGCCACACGTATTGCTCCTACTGTTTTCGCTGGGCGCAATTCGTGGGGCTGGACGACCTGAAGTTCGCCAGCCGCGAAGCCGAGAGCCTGCGCCGCTACGTCTCGCAACACCCCGAGGTGAACAGCATCCTTTTCACCGGCGGCGACCCGATGGTGATGAACGCGGCGCTGCTCTCGCGCTACATCGAGCCGCTGCTCGAAATCGACCACATCGTGAGCATTCGCATCGGCACCAAATCGCTCGCGTGGTGGCCGTACCGCTTCGTCACGGACAACGACGCCGACGACGTGCTGCGGCTTTTTGAACGCGTCGCCAAAAGCGGACGCCACATGGCGCTCATGGCGCATTTCTCGCATCCGCGGGAACTCGAAACACGCGTCGTGCAGACCGCCATCCGCCGCATCCACGACACCGGGGCGGTCATTCGCTGCCAGGCGCCGCTCGTGTGTCACATCAACGACGACCCGCAAGTGTGGACGGCACTCTGGAAGCGCCAGATCGTGCTCGACATGGTGCCCTACTACATGTTCGTCGAGCGCGACACGGGGCCGAAAAACTATTTCGAAGTGCCGCTCGCGCGCGCCCACGAGATTTTCTCGATGGCGTACCGGCGCATATCGGGCCTCGGGCGCACCGTGCGCGGACCGTCGATGTCCGCGCTGCCCGGCAAAGTGCTCATCGACGGTGTCTCCGAGATACACGGCGAAAAAGTTTTCGTGTTGAAATTCATCCAGGGCCGCGAGCCATCATGGGGCGGGCGCATCTTCTTCGCGAAGTACAACGAAAAGGCGACGTGGCTCGACCAACTCAAACCGGCGTTCGGGGAAAAGGAGTTTTTCTTTGAGCCGGCCATGCGCGAAATCAAGGCGCACCGGCGCGCGCCCGCCTGGGGCGACCGGTCGAAGTTCGTGAAACGCCTCTCGGAATTCGGCCACGTCGAGTGGATGTGACGCCGGGTGCAAAGGGCTGAAGGGCTGAAAGGCTGAAGGGCTGAAGGTGATTCTTCCAGCCACGCCCCCCGGCGCCCCGCCCTCCCCCGGCGCCCCGCCCTCCCTCGGCGCCCCGCCTCCTCAGCGCACATGCACCGGGCCTGTCGAGCTGCGCACGATCAGGAGGGGGTCGATCATTTTCACGACCGGTTTTGCGCGGAGGGGTTTGCCCATGTGGTCCATCACAAAATCGACCGCCACCTTCACTGTCTTCTCCACGCGCTGGTCGACACTCGTGATGTTGGGCACGACCATCGCGCAGATGTCCTGGTTGTTGAATCCCGTCACGGAAAAATCCTCGGGCACGCGCAACCCCATGTCCTTGACACCGTGGATTGCGCCCGCCGCGAGCACGTCGTTGAGCGCGATGAACGCCGTCGGCGCGTCGCCGCGCTCGATGAACGCGCGCGCGAGCGCCCGCCCGAATTCAAAATCGCTCGTGCGGACGACTTGGGCGTCGATGTTCGCGGTGCATTTGCCGTATTCGAGGCCGCGCCCTTCGAGCGCCTCGCGAATGCCGCGGATGCGTTCGTGCGTGCTGCGGAAATTCTCCGAGTAGCCGAGCAGCCCGAAACGGCGGTGTCCGAAATCCAGCAGGTGCTCCGTGATCGCCACCATGCCGCGCGCGCGGTCCAGCGTCACCGTGTTGGCGCCCCTGATGCCGTGGTGGTCGATCACGAGGCTCGGCGTGCCGTTGTTTCCGAGCGCCTGAAGCTGCCGCTCCATCTTGGCCTCGTCGAAGTAGCCGAGAAACACAAGCGCCTCGACGCGCAGCGAGAGAAAATTGCGCACCGCGCTCTCGCTGCTGTTGGCGCCATCGACCACCTCGATAAACGTGGTGATGCCTTTCTCGCGCAACCTGGCCTGCAACGTGGCGAGTTTGTTGACGAGGGTCGGGAACGAGAGATTCTGCACGCACACGCCGACCGTCCGCGTGCGTTTTCCCTTCAGGTGAAGCGCGTAGGCGTTGGGCACGAAACCGGTTTCCTCGATGGCGCGCTTCACGCGCTCGATGGTTTTTTTCTTCAATCCCGGCTGGGCGTTCAGCACGCGCGAGACCGTGGTGCGGGCGAGTCCGACGTGGCGTGCGAACTCGGTTGTGGAGCGGATGGGCCGGCTGGCGGGTTTTGTATCGGAGGCACTCATGGGGAAGTAGGTTGCACCCAATATCCGCATCGGGACGCCGCGTGTCAAACCCGCGCCGCGGATGGCAAATGCAGGCTCAATGCGGACTCAATGCCGGCTCAATGCCGGCTCCTTCGCGGGCGCGGCCTGGCACAAGGCCAGGCCCTGCGAAAACCGCCGGCCGCGTAACATCAGTTTATAATAATTGATGTTACGCGGCGCGTACGTAGCGCAGGCTGCCAAGCCTGCTGACGGGGCGAAGCCTCGCCCGATTCAAAAACAAACAAACACTCAGCAGCGTGCGGCAGGCAAAGCAGGCTTGGCAGCCCGCGCCACGTTTGGGCGAGTCCAACGCGAAGGCCATTCCTTTCCTGGGAGCGCGGGCATCTCTGCCCGCGATGCGTTTTCGAAACATAACATACAAGCGCGCGCCGTCCGGCATTTATATATATGGAAAGGCAAAAATTTACCGTCACATATTATTTGGGAACAAACCGCGCGGCGTTTCACTCTCACACTCATCCCCGGTTATCCGGGGAC
>JAISGL010000047.1 GCA_031263125.1 Opitutaceae bacterium
GGGGCAGGGGCGGCGGGTTGTTGTTGTTGCGCGGATACGGGGGCGCCCAGTGCAGGGAGGGCTGCTAAAAGGATGAGGGCGCAGGCACGCCGGATGTGCATGTAGGTGTTGGTCATGGACTGGAGACTGACATGCGCCGGGGCGCATCGAACCAATGCGGAGCGTCCGAAAACGTCGGCACACACAAATGGTCAGGCAGCCAACCAATACACCCGGTTTGCGGGTAGCAATGATTTAGACTGCAATGGCTCTCAGACGGTCAGGGATTGTCCGGGTTCCAAAACTTTGAAGGTTTCGGGGGGGATGCCCGCTTCGCGGAGCGCGGCGGCGAGGGCGCGCGGCGGTTCGTCACGGGCTTCCTCGGTGAGTTGAAATGTGCCCCAGTGCATGGCGACGCTTTGCCGCGAGCCGAGGTCGCGATGGATTTGCACGGCCTCGGCGGGATTGCAGTGCTGCGCGCGCATAAACCAGCGCGGTTCGTAGGCGCCGATTGGTATGAGGGCGAGGTCGGGCGGGCCGAGGCGCGCGGCGATGTCGCGAAAAATCGCGGCATGATAACCGGTGTCGCCAACAAAATGGATGCGGCGCGAGCCGGCGATGCTGATGTGGACGCCGCCCCAGAGACGCGAATTGCGCGCGCTCGCGAGCCGTTTGCTCCAGTGTTGCGAGGGCGTGAGCGTGAAGCGCAAGCGCATGCCAGGAGGCGCGGCGTGCGTGGGGGCGGCGTGCGTGGGCGAGGTGTGCGCTTGCGCGGCGTGCGTGTGGGCGGTGTGCGTGTGGGCGGCGTGCGTTTGCGAAGCGTGTGTGGGCGGGGTGTGTGTTTGTGGAGCGTGTGTTTGCGCGGCGTGCATCTGCGGGGCGTGCGCTTGCAAATCGTGCGTCTGCCACCAATCAAGCTCGATGATGCGCTCCGGCGCAAACCCCGCGCGGCGCAGGAGGGCGCCGTTGCCGAGCGGCGTGATGCCAAGCGGCGTGACGCCGGACGGCGAATCGCGGCGCGCGATGCGACGCAGCGATTGCAGGTCGCAGTGATCGTAATGATCGTGGGAAAGGAAAACGACGTCGATGCGCGGAAGCGCGTCGAGCGCGATGCCAGGCGCATGAACCCGCGCGGGGCCGAGGCGTCCGAACGGTCCGCAGCAGCGCGAAAAAACGGGATCGGTGAGAATCGTGGCGGCGGCGGTTTGGAGAAGAAACGTCGAGTGATTGATCCAAGTCGCGACAATCCCGGGCGAGCCGTCCGCGGGGCGCGGAGGCAAAACGTGCGGCGCGATGTCGATCCGGCGCGGCCAGCGCGCCGGCGCGGGCGTCCCGGCGGGCGGGGCGCGGAATTTCCATTTGAGGATGTCGCTCATGCTGACGATTGGCGGCGCGCCGGGAGTGAAAAAGCGTCCGTTGGAGCGATGGTGCGATGGGAGTGGTTGCGGCGGCGGGAGTGGTTGCGGCGGCGGGAGTGGCGGCGGGAGTGATTGTGGCGATGGGCGTGGTTGCTGTGAATCGGACGACATGTGGAAAACGGTACAAAAAGTTGGCCGGTCGCCTACCCCTAAGCGACCGGCCATTTGCTTTCTTAGTTACCCCAAAACTCCCGCTATGCGGGAGAAATTAAAAATGACGGAGCGAGAAAAGGAGATTACCGGACGCCGGTCAATGGTTTTTTAGAAAAAAATTTTGTCAATGTGCAAATGCCTGACAGTGCGCGAAAACGGTTGTTCACGACACGGAGACTGGCATGATGCCGGCAACCAAAAGAGGCATAAAAATGGAAAATGATGTTCCAAAAAGAGGCGGATGGCTCCGTGTGATGCGTGGGATGCGTGTGTTGCGTGGCACCTGCGGGGAGCACGTGATTGATGGCGTGGAGAAAAAGATTCTCCCCGAGGAGTGGGCCGCGAGCATGTCCGGATTTTTCAGTGACATCGGCATGACGCCGTATAACGGGCCTTGGGTGTTGGAAACGGTCAGGCCCACTTCCGCCGGGCGGGACTTGGATTGAGGGCTGGTATCCGGGCATTTTGTCTTTCGTCGAATCCGGACAAAAAGTTGGCCGGTCGCCTACCCCTAAGCGACCGGCCATTTGCTTTCTTTGTTACCCCAAAACTCCCGCTATGCGGGAGAAATTAAAAAGTGATAGGCAGGGAAGAAATCAATCCGGCGCCATCCGTCAACACCTTTTTTCAAAATTTCCGCGATTTATTTCAATGGCTGAAAATGTTCATGCTTTGGCAGGGCGGATTTTGGCAGGGCGAACCCTTCGGGTGAGCCGTTCACGGCCCCGGCTTACCACAGAAAGCAGGCTTGGCAGCCTGCGCTACGTATGCGCTGCCCTCAAAAGGCCAGGACAATGGAGCCTTTGGAATAGAATGAGAATTTTACCAAAAGCCATTGCGGCAAAGGAGGCAAACAGACAGGGGCAAGCCCCAAAATGATGCGTTTCTTCTGTTAAAGTAAATATTTAACTGGAAATTTCCCATGAGGCACGCATAGTCGGGACCTTCTTCCTATGAGTACACCTTCTTCACAAACTCCCGCGCAACCTCCCGCGCAAACTCCCGACAACGGCAAAACCATTGCCATTCTCAGCTACATCACATGGATCGGCTGGGTCATCGCCCTTGTTATGCATAACGGCGCCAAGACCAAACTCGGCGCTTTCCATCTGCGCCAGACTCTCGGCCTTTGGATATTCAGCATCATCGCCGGCATCGTGTTTGGCATCGTTGCCACCATTCTCGCGATGATTCTGCCTATCCTCGCAGTCATCGTTTATTTCGCCTTCATGGTCGTCATGGTCTATCTGTGGATCATGGGGCTTCTGGCCGCCGTCAAGGCAGAGGAAAAGCCCATGCCCTTCATCGGTGAAAAAATCCAGTCGCTCCTCAAGAGCGTTTTCACCGTCTGATTCCAATTCGCTTTCTCCAATTCGCTTTCAAAAGGAGACGCATCGCAGGGGCTTCGCTTGCGAGGTTCCTGTGAGCTGTCCTGCGAATTGCCCTGCAAATCGTCTTACCTGAAAGCGAATTTGTAACAGGCCAAAACCATTTTTTTGTGCCCAACCGATCCGGCGCGCCCCGCGCGAAGTTTTTGCCGGTGGAAACTGCCGATGGAAACATATCCGGGATTTCCACCGGGTACCGGCTGGACACGCATGAATATTTTCGCCTACCCTTTGACGCTTTCTTAATTGAAAGCGCGGACGATTGATGCCTGAGCCTTCTGCTTCAGACTGCCAGCAACCCGGCGGAGTGATTCAGTTTCGACATCTGTAGTTCGCTTTTTTCACAACAATCAACACACTACATAACATGCTCTTCGGTATCGCACTCATCATCTTCGGACTGCTCGCAGTTCCGTCTCTTGTTCTCGCAAAAAAACCAAACGCCAAGGAACTCTTCGACAAAGTCGCACCTTACATGGGTACCATCGGCATTGTCGCGCTTCTCTGGGGCGTTTGGACACTCATTCGCGTCATTCTTTCACTCAGCATGCTCAATAGCGGCATATGGGGCGTCATCATTTGGGTGCTATTTTTGGGCATCGCAATTATCGAAATCTGTCTCGGCTTCATCATGGGCTATGGGCTGATTGCGAAGTACGCGCTCGGCAGCAAACCCGAGTCGCAGGCCAAAGGACAGGAAATCCTCGCGAAGATCGTTCCCTATCAGGGCAAGCTCGGTCTCGGCGCGATTATCGTCGGCATCGTGTACACGGTCCTCTGGCTCATTGCTTACTAACTGATGTTACGCAGCTCGTAGGGCCTGACCTTGTGTCAGGCCGCGAATTACCAATGTGGCCTCTTTCGCGAGCACGGCCTGACACAAGGTCAGGCCCTACAAAATCTGCCGGCTGCGTAACATCAGTTATGAAGCTGCGTCGAAGGGGCGCAGCAGTCGTTTGCCCGCCTTGCGCCAAGCCTGCGAACCCTACGCCGTCAAGATCGGCGCCTCCGTGGACGATATGCTTGAGTTCGTCAAGGGCGCCTACCTTCGCAAGCGCGCCGCCGACAACAAGCGCGCCGGACGGCCTCCGGGGTTCGGGGCGTGAATTGTGCTCACGCGCCGTGCTCACGCACCCCGCTCACGCGCCCTGCTCACGCGCCCTGCAAAAAGTCGCGCAGTTTGCAAAGCTCGATGCCGGCGAGGAGCACGATGCCGATGCCGTGCGTGTCGTTCAGGTTCCAGAGGAGGTCGCGTTTGTAGTACTCCGACTGGAACGAAAACTCGGAGCCGCGGCAGACGCCGTGGACGTTGCCAAGTTTGTCGACCGAGATTTTGCAGATCGCCTCCCATGCCTTGTAGGCCGAGCAGATGTAGGGGGCGGGGTCTTTGTACCAACCGTTTTGTACGCCGCGCGAGAAGCCGTAGGCGAACATCGCGGTGCATGAGGTTTCCGGATATGAATCGTGCTCGTTCACCACTTGGTGGAACATGCCGTCGGCGTCCTGCTGCGCGAGGATGCCGGCGGAGAATTCGCGGAAGAAGTCGATGAGCTGCGGGCGCAGTTCGTGTTTTTCCGGAAGCACGGCGAGGAGTTCGGAGAGCGAGAAGAGCACCCAGCCGTTGCCGCGGCCCCAGGGGATGCCGGCGGCCTTGCCGCGCATAAAATCGTAGACGTGCGACATGAGGCGCAGGTGCGGAATGTAGAGGTGTTTCTTGAAACCGATGAACTGGCGCGCGGCGTCGTCGATGTATTTTTCGTCTTTCGTGAGCTGGTAGTAACGCACGAGGAAGGGCACGCTCATGTAGAGGTCGTCCGCCCACATGGTGTCCTCATGGAAGGTGTGCATGAGGTTCTTGCGGAAGAAAGTGCCGTCGGGCAGGCGGATTTGTTTCGTGCTGATGTGTTCGGCAACGACGTCGGCGATGCGGCGGTAGCCGTCGAGTTCGTAATATTTCGCGGTCTCAAGGAGCGCGGAGCCGGCGGAGCCGCAATCGTCGAGCGAGTCGAGCGAGGTGAGCAGGTGGTGGACGTTGGTCGCGCCGCCGTATTGTCCGCGGTCCCACATGGCGTAGTCGTAGGTGTCGCAGCAGAACTGGAAATGATTCGCGACGTAGCGGCGCGTTTCCTCGGAGTTGATCATCGCGCCGGCGTGGAGCAGGCCGTAGAGCGTGACGCCGAGCGGGTAGTTCCATTTGCCGTAGAGGGCGTTGTCGTTGTAGGGGCGCACCCATGTATCCGGTTCGTCAATACGCCAGTAGACTGGCGCGCCGGCGGCGGAGACGTGCAGTTTGTTGAGGTCGGTGAGCGCGTCGAGGTCGATCTCGGCGCCGGCCGCGATCGGGCCGAGATAAATCCACCTGGCATCGGCGCCGGTCATGTTGGCCGGATTGAGGAGCGTGAGCGCGCCCGATGCGTGCGAGAGCGCGAGTTCGTAACCCCAGTCGCCGCCGGTGCATTCGGCGCGCACGATCACGTCGTGGATGCCGAAGGGCGCCCGCACTTTGGCGTTGATCGGGCCGGCTTTCGGCGTGGCAAAAACGACCTCGCCATTGATCGTGACGGAAAGTTTCGAGCGCGCGCGGCCCTTGAGCGTGTAGACCGCCTTGCCGGGCACGAAAAATTGCGCGCGCGTCCAGCCGATGGCGGCGGTGTTTTTCGTTTTGCCGAAGAGGCGCGTCATTTGTCCGGCGGCGCGCTGCGCGGTGTCCCACGCGATGGCGGGGAGCCATTTGATTTTTTCGGGAAGCGCGTCGGGCGTGAGCGCGCCGTCCGCGCCCGGGATGACGGCGAGTTCGGTGTCGCGCGGCTCGGTGAAAATCCAGCCTTCCTGTCCTTCGCGGGCCGGATCGGGCACGAGGAAATAATAGGGCAGCTTGCCGAGCCAGGTGCCGTAGATCGCGCCGAAGCCGCCGAGCGTCTTGCGCACGCGGATGACGAAGTGGTTCCAGCCGGCCTTGAGGTTGATTTCGAGCGGCGTGCGTTTGTCGAAATAGCGTTCCTGAAAAATATCGGAGCGGAAAATCCGGGCGCCGTTCACGTAGATGAGCGTCGGGCTGTGGCAGTCGATGTCGAACTTGATGCCACCGTCGGCGTCGGCCCAGATTTTTGCCCAGGCGTAGACGTATTGGCCGAGTCTGGCGTCGGGAAAATTTTTGTTGAAGTCGGCCTCGTAGCGGTAGTCCTTGCCGCGCAGGATTCCGGCGCGGCTGAAGGCGCGATAGGTGAGAGGATGCGCCGGGTTTTGTCCAATGTAACGGCGAGCAACGGCTTCCAGCGTTTTCTCGATGTTTGTGCCCTCGTGGGCGTGCATGCTGTGGAAGTATTCGAAATAAAAACCCATAAAATGTAGAAGAGAGCGAAAGTTAATTTGGGAAAGCAAACATTGTTTGATCAAGAGAACGCACTGTTGTCCGGCCCGTCACAATACGGAGCAATATCTGACGGTAAGAACCCGTTGTTTTTTTTCAGGGTGCAAG
>JAISGL010000469.1 GCA_031263125.1 Opitutaceae bacterium
CGCCGTCCACGGGCAAGATGCCCGTGCTACTCGATCCGGCGGCTTCGCCGTCAGCGGGCGGGACGCCCGCTCTACTCCAGAATTGGCGGCATGCCCTGTCCCGTTTTTGAGATGCGCCCCAGTTTTTGTGTGCAAACGCTTCTGGCGGGAGAACCGTTTCGCGGCTCTCCCATCAGAAGCGTTTGCACACCATGCGGCATTTTTGCGGCCGCGGTATTTTTGAAAGTGGTCTGGTTTTGGAGCCGGTAAGCCGGATTATGTGCGGCGCGCGCCGGAAGAGAACGCACGCGTGACCGTCATTTCTCTAAGCCGCTTGCGCGGCTTCCGCGTCTTGCGACGCGATGCGGCATACCCGCGGCTGTCGGACGGGCCGTCCAGCCGCCTATTTTGCCTTGCACCGGATTGGGTTTTTCGTGCCGCCAGCCTTGCGGCGTGGCGCGGGGGTCTCTTACACCTCCTTTTCACCATGACCGCACGCAGGTCTTTCGACTTACGCGCGCGGCTGTTTGTTTTCTGTGACACTGTCCGTCAACGCGGGATGTGGCCCGCGTTGCCCCGGCTTGGGCGGAAGCGTGTCCGGCCGTCGCGCGCGCCTTTCGGCGGAGCGCGTCGGTCCGGCGCGACAACGTTTCTTGCCGGGAATCCTGCCCTGTGGTGTCCGGACTTTCCTCTCGAAGATACAAAGAACTTGGAGCGACGATCTGGCTCCAAAACCAGGCACGCGACAATGCAGCCGCACACCGGCAACGCAATGTTTTTGAGAGCGACCGCCGCGGCGGGGGGTGCGTAATTGCAAAAGATAGCTACGGCGAAGTCGTTGCCTATTGAAGCCCAAGGCTGGCGACAACGTCGTCTGCCTTGGGAAATCCAATAGTAATCACACAACCCCAACGGGGTTGCCTAATGACATTGCCATAAATCACTCGCGATTCGGCGGTTCAATCCTAGGCAACCTCTTCGAGGTTGTGACAATTTTTCACCTTTTCCCAGGGTAGCGACTGCGTCGCAACCCTGGGCTTCACTAGGAAACGGCTTCGCCGTTTTTGCGCCCTTCGACGCTCTCCCTTCGCTTCTGCTCCGGGTCCTTCACTCGATTGCTACTTTTCGCAATTACACCCGCCGGTGCCGGTGGTCAATCAGCGCGAATGGCACTCCGCCCGCGGGGAAATGCCGCCGAAGGGTGGGGGGCGGCATAGGGTCGATTTAAGTCGATTTAAGTCGACTTAAATTGAGGCCGGTCGAGCGGCGGCAGGCGGCGGCGAGCGGCGGCGAGCGCGGCGCGGCGGGTGCGGTGTGGCGCGGCGCGGTGTGGCGCGGTGCGGTGCGGCGCGGTGCGGCGCGGGCGGCGCAAGGCGGCGGCTCGCGTCATGTCACCCGCAGCAATGTCAGAAGGTCCATCAGGGGTTTTTGGTAGAGGCCGAAAAACACGGAGGCGAGCGCGAGCACGGCGAGCAATGTTTTCATCGCGAAGGGCACGCGGATGCGGTCCGCCGAATGCGCCGGAACGCCGGCGGGCGCCGCCGGGGACTGCCAGTTTTGGAAAAACGCGGCGCGCATCCAGCCGAAGTAGTAGTAAATCGAAACCACCACGGCGAGAATCGCGACGGCGAGCATGCCGTAAAGCTCCGCGCGAAAGGCGCTGATGAAAACAAGCAGTTTGCCCATGAAGCCGAGGAGCGGCGGAATGCCCGCGAGCGAGCCGAGGCCGACCGTGAGGACGGCGGCCAGAAACGGGCTGCGTTTGGCGAGGCCGTGGTAGTCGCTGAGTTCCTGCCCGGCGTCGTCTTCGCCGGCGACGAGCGCCATGACGCCAAACACCGCAAACGAGGCGAGCGTGTAGGCGATCAGGTAAATGTAGATCGGCGCGAGCGGCGCGTTCTCGACGAGGATCGCCGACACGACGGCCATCATCAGGAAGCCCGCGTGGGAAACGCCGGACAGGCCCATGAGGCGTTTGACGTTGTGCTGCGTGAGCGCGGCGAGATTGCCGAAGATGATCGTGGCAAACGTGAGCACCGTGAACAGCGGCACGACAATCCTGAAGCATGGCGTGAAGATGGGGAGCAGCGTGAAGAGAATCGCAAAGCCGGCGACTTTTGAGCCGACGGAAAGGAACGCGGTCACGGGCGTGGGGGCGCCTTGATACACGTCGGGAATCCAGATTTGGAACGGCACGAGGCCGATCTTGAACGCCACGCCGCAGAGCACGAGCACCACGCCGAGGTTGCCGATGAAGCTGCCGGGATTGTAGGCGAGAAACCGGAGGACTTGCGCAAAGCCGAGCGGATCGAGTATCGGGACGCGGCCCTCCGCGGCCGGATTGCCCGCCATGCCGCCGAGCAGCACGATGCCGAAGAGCAGCAGGGCCGAACTGAGCGCGCCGAGCACGAGGTATTTCAGGCCGGCTTCGAGCGAGAGCGCGTTTGCGCGATAATAGCTCACGAGGACGCAGAAGCCGATCGTGATTGTCTCAAGCGCCACGAACAGCATCAGGAAGTGGTTCGCATGCGCGAGCAGCATCATCGCCGCCGTGATGACGAGCACGATGTGGAAAAACTCGACGCGCGCCACGCGCTGTTTCGGCAGGGAAATCATCGCGAGCGCATGCACGAGGATCGAGGTGATGACAAAAAAGATGCGCATGAACTGCCCCGACGGCGAAAACTGGAGCATGCCGTAGAAGATCGGGCCGCCGTTCAGGGCGCCGTTTATCCTCGGCTCGGTCGCATAAAAAATCGTCGCCGCGAGCACGCAAAGCTGGCAGAGAATGGACACGAGCGGGATGAGCTGCTGTCCCTTGAAAAGGCAGCCCAGGGATTTCGCCAAAAAACCCATTGCCGGCATCCGCCCCAGTGTCTTTCCGGCATTGATGAATTGATCGCCAATGGAGTTGGCCCGGGAACGCGGCAGGAGCATTTCCAAAACGAGCAGCAGGAGCGCGAGCGCGGCGAGCATGATTTCCGGAATGATAAGCGTCCAGCCATTGCCGGCGCCGCTGCGCGCGATAGAGGTTAAATATTCGGAGGTCATCGGTTTCGTTTCCCAATAAATTATTTCACGGGCGGCGTTGCCGCCGGAGTGCTGTTTGTTTGTGCGGTGGCGGCGGCGGTGGCGGCTTGCGCGGGGGCGGTGGTGGTGACGTTGGCGTTGGCGGCGGCGGTGACCGGCTGCGCGGTCAGTTGCGCGTTGAGCGGGTCGGTGACGAGTTTCGGCCAGAGGCCGATCAGGAACAGCGCGAGAAGAAGCACGAGCGCGGGGGCGCGTTCGCTCCAGCGCAGATCAACCGGGGGGCGTTCGGCGGCGACTTTTGCGAAGGCCGCCGTCCGCGGTCCGAAAAAGACGCGGGCGGCGGCGCGAAGTCCGTAGACCGCCGAGATGATGATGCCCAGGACGGCGGCGATGGTCATCCATTTGGAGAAGCCCCACAGCGCGACGAAGATCGCAAGCTCGCCCCAGAAGTTTGCGAAGCCGGGCAGTCCGATGCTCGCGAAGGTCGCCGCGACGAAGAGCGCGGCGAGCACGGGCGCGTGTTTTGCGAGGCCGCCCATCTCGGTCATGTCGAAGGTTTGCGTGCGGTGGTGGATGCTCGTTGCGAGGAGGAACAAAAGCGCGACGGACAGGCCGTGGCCGATCATCAGGAGCACCACGCCGCCGGCGCCGAGCGTGCTCATGGCGGCGATGCCGAGAAACGCATAGCCCATGTGCATCACGGAACTGTAACCGATCATTTGCTTGAGGTCGCTTTGCGCGATGGTCACGAAGCCGATGACGATGACGTTGCCGAGCGCGAGAATCGCGAGGATGTGCGACCAGTGCGCCGCGCCGGCCGGTATGAGGGGAAGCGCGATTTGGATGAGTCCGTAGAGGCCGAATTTTTTCAGCACGCCGGCGTGGAGCATCGCCGCCGAGCTGGGCGCGGCGCCGTAGCCGAGAGGCGCCCACGAGTGCAACGGGAACAGCGAGACGAGCACGCCGAAACCGAACATGAGGATGCCGAAGGTGTTTTTCTGGACGAGCGCGGAGAGCGGTTGCGCGGCGACGGTCTCGCGGAGCGCGATGAGGTCGAAGGTGCCCGCGCCGCTTTTTATGTGGATGGCAATGAGTCCGGCGAGCGAGAGCATGGCGCCGAGCGTGAGGTAGATTGTCATCATCATCGCGGCGTAGTTGCGGTCGCGCCCGCCCCACACGCCGACCATGATGAAGGTCGCGATGAGCGCGAACTCGTGGAAGAAGTAGAAGAAGAAAATATCAATGCTCGCGAACACGCCCATCAGGCCGCCTTGCATGACGAGGAGGAGGAGCAGGTAATATTTGAGGCGTTCCGCGCCGGATTGGAGCGCGTAGAAACCCGCGGCGAGGCCGACGATGCCGGCGAGCGCGAAGAGGCCGAGCGAGATGCCGTTGAGGCCGAGCGTGAGTTTGATGCCCCACGAGGCGAGTCCCATGTCGTAGCTGGTGAAAAACGCGTAGCCGGTATCGTGATACCGGGGCGCGCCGGCAAATGCGCCGACGAGATAAATCGCCACCAGCGCGGGCACCGAGAAACCGATGCCGGCGACGACCATCGCGAGTTTCCTGGGCACGCCAAACGCGATGATGAGCGCGGCGGCAAGCGGCGTCGCAAGGGAGAGGAGAAGCAAATCGACTGGAAATGGGTTCATTCGGAAAAGGAGTCAGGGCAGGCGGGAGGCGGGAGCCGGAAGTTGATGCGGAAGCCGGGAGTTGAGAGCCGAGAGCCGGGAGTTGATACGAGAGCCGGAGATTGATGCGAGAGCCGGGGGTTGATGCGAGAGCCGGGGGTTGAGACATGCACTCGATTCTTGCGGAGGCTCCGCGGGAATCGTGGATGTCGTTGAGAAAAAGCGTGTCGGTTTCATTTTATAAAACGGGTTATAAAACTGGCATTGTTATCAGTGCAGGAATCCGCTGGCGAAGGCCCACACAAGGACGGCGCCGAGGAGGAACCAGTAAACGTAAGCGTGCATGCTGCCGACGTGCAGGGCGCGCGCGCCGAGTCCGAGGAATCCGGTCAGCCCGGCGAGGCCGCGCACGACGAGGCCGCCGATGAAGAATCGGTCGAGGACGTTCAGGAAGAGCGCGAAGCGTTGCTGGATTTTTCCGGTGTAGTAATTATAAACGCGGTCGGGCGTTTCCCTGAGATGCGTGAGGATGGTGAACACGCCGGGGATTTTTTCGCGAAGGCTGTCGGTCGCGACGGGTTTGTAGAGGAAGAGCGCCGCGGTGGCGCCGATGAGCATGACGGCGATGCTGAGGGCGAGGATGATGATGTGGTCAGCGCCGTGGGCAGCAGGAACATTAAGAAATACTTCAAGGAAAGGCATGATCAACGGACGCATATAAACGCATCCTGCGGAAAGCACTGCGAGGACGATAAGAGGCAGCAGCATTGAGGCTCCGCTTTCGTGTGCATGAGAGGATTCCTCGCTTCGAGATTCTCCCAAGAATGTAATCTTCCACATGCGCACCATATAAAACGCGGTGAGAACTGCTGTTAATGTAAGCAAAACAAACGCAGGCATGTTTTTCACCATCGCGAGATAGAGGATCGCATCTTTCGAGAAAAATCCTGAGAGAAATGGCATGCCGATGATGGCCAGGACGCCTATGCTGAAAGTCACAAACGTGAGAGGCATTTTTTTGCGAAGACCGCCCATCTTGAAAATATCCTGTTCGTGATGACATCCGGTGATAACAGAACCGGAGCCAAGGAAAAGGAGCGCCTTAAAGAAAGCGTGCGTAGTCAGGTGGAACATCGCAGCACCAACACCAGCAACAATGAGAAATTTTCCTTCCACTATCCTACCCAGCCCAAATGCCGCGACCATGTAACCGAGTTGGGAGAGCGTGGAGTAGGCGAGGACTTTTTTGATGTCGCTTTGCGTGATTGCGCAGAGCGCGGCGTAGAGCGCGGTGATGACGCCAATCCACATGACGACATTCAACGCGACAGCGGGCGCGGCGGCGAAAAGCGGCTCGATGCGACAGAGCATGTAGATGCCGGCGGCGACCATCGTCGCGGCGTGGATGAGCGCGGAGACGGGCGTGGGGCCTTCCATCGCGTCGGGGAGCCAGACTTGCAGGGGGACTTGCGCGGATTTGCCGACCGCGCCGCAGAAAAGCGCGAGCGGGATGCAGGCGACAACAAACGCGCCGGCGTCAACCTGGGTGGCGATTGCGGTGAGACTTGTCGTGCCGAAAACGTGGTAGCAGGCGATGATGCCGAGGAGGAATCCGAAGTCGCCGATGCGGTTTACGATGAAAGCCTTCTTCGAGGCGTCGGCCGCGGATTGTTTTTCGCGGTAGTGATTGATGAGCAGCCAGGAACTGAAACCGACGAGTTCCCAGAATATGAACATCATGAAGAGATTGTCCGCGAGCACGATGCCGGTCATCGAGAACATGAAGATCGAGAGACCGCCGAAGTACCGCGCGCGCGCCTTGTCGTCGCGCATGTAGCCAATCGAGAAAACGTGAACGCACAGGCCGACGACGGCGACGATGGCGAGCATGAGCGCGGCGAGGTCGTCGAACTTGATGCCGAGCGAGAGCGTGAAGCCGCCGATGCTGAGCCAGTCGAGCGAGGCGTTGACGGCGGCGGCGCGGTGCCCGCCAAACGCGAGTATGAGCGCGGCGGCGGCATACACGACGCACGCGGCGACGGAGACGATTTGCGCAAGCATGCCGGCGCGCCGCATGAAGAGCGCGATGAGCACCGCCGATGCAAGCGGCAGCAGGAGGGTGACGAGGGCGAGTGTGGTGGGCGTGAGAGACATGGAAACGGGTTCAGGTGGACACTGCTTGGAAATCAGGCTGTTTGGTTGGTCTGGATTGATGCCAGGATTGATTTTACGTAATCAGGAATCGGCGCGCCCGCTTGTGTCGCATCGGCTTTGAGGCGTTCGTATTGTTTGATGCTTTCGCCCTGCCAAATCAGGTCAAGCCGGCGGACCGGCACAGTGGCAACATGCGTGTAATTTTCCGGATATGCCCAATAACAGGTGAGGCATACGGCACTGCTTTTTTCGACAAGCAAGTTCCCGCAATGCTCGCATGACCACGATTTTGCCCGATTGGCCGAGCCGCAAAGCAGCATGAAATCCTTGGGATCAGGCTCACCTCCGGTTTCGCCTGCTATTTCGAATGGCACACGATGGTCAATTTGCAACGCAGCCCCGGACATCTCCTCAAGATATATGAAACAACGGCACCCATATTTTTCAATGAGCTGTGTTTTGATCTTTTTTGATAACGCAGTGCGTCCGTCAAAGCGATGCGGGCGCACCTGTGCCGGATCGCCAAAACGATAGGCCGCGATGCTGCGCCCGGTGGAATCTTTGACAGTGAAACGCTCCAATGGAATCCCCTGTTCCTTGACGTCACGAATCGCGCGCGGCGGATGATTGTAACCGTATGTTTGTTTCAATTCCTCAGTTGTAATTTGCCCGTGTTTCAAAAGGTGATTTATTACCGTGCGAGGACGTTGGGCTTTCACTGCCTTGCAGGCGGCGATGAACTCTTTGGGCAGTTTTTTCATTTGATGGCGAGGAAATGAAGTTGTCCGTCATCAAGTGGCGCTGTTCGGGAGAGGCGCGCGGGTTTGATGTTTAGCTCCGAGGCAAGATTGCGGGATATATAAAGTGATTCCACTGTTTGTTCATCGCGTCCAAGCAGCGTGGCTTGCGAGGAGCGTCCGGCTTCAACTTCCAACAATGTCAGCCCCAGATATGCAGGGAGCTGTTCACCGTAAGAGCGCGCGCCAAGATGGCCGTCGTAGCTCACGACGTATTGTATATCACGAGTGTTAAGTTGATCGAGCGCCGCGACAAAATCATCGGACGTGATTCCGCTGTAATAACGGGAATCACGCTCTCCGCAAACGCCTTGGTAGGGCGGGTCCATATATACGACATCGGAGGGGCGGGCGCTGGCGAGAATATCGCGATAGTCCTGGGACGTGATGATGGAACGTCCGCGCAACAGCGATGAAACAGCCATGATGTTTTGTTTCATTGTCGCCGGATGCGTGCCAAGACGACGCTTGTCGGGGCTTTGATTAAAAAGGCCGTCCGCATTGTACCGCACGGAACCTTTCACGCAACGGGCAAGCAGATAGAGAAAGAGTTTCGGATCGCGCACACAGTTAAAATCCTCGCGAACCCGATAATAATGTTCCAGCGGGTCCGCATCGTTGTCGCGCCAGATGCGCGCGTAGTGTTCGCTGATTTCCTCGGGACGATTGATTATAAGGGAGAGAAGCCCGGCCAGCGGCTGGTTATAGTCATTGAGCCAGTATTCCCCGGCACGGCCTTCCGTCGCACAGGCTAGCGAGATGGCCGCCGAGCCGGCAAACGGTTCGATCAGCCGTTTCATTTTTCCAGGCAGATACCGGAGAATCAGCGGCGCCAGGATGCGTTTGCTGCCTTGGTATTGGAACGGTTGCGGAGCTTTCATGGCCAAAATAAAATGAGATGGAATATGAAATGCAATATGCTGCGATTTTCGGTTTTAGTCGCGGTTTTGTTTCAGTTTTTCAGGGCGTTGAGTTTTGCGACGTCGACGGTGCCGCGTTTGCGGAAGAGGGCGACCACGATGGCGAGGCCGACGGCGACCTCGGCGGCGGCGACGGTGAGTATGAAGAATACAAACACGTTGCCTTCGATGGCGCCGTTGTAACGCGAGAAGGCGACGAGCGCGAGCGTCGCCGCGACAAGCATCAGCTCAAGGCACATGTAGATAACCAGTGTGTTCTTTCGCAGGAGCACACCAAGGAAACCGATGGCAAAGAGGATGACGGCAAGCGCGATGTAATGATATAGGCCGATGGTCATGGAGAAAAAGGCTGAAGGGCTGAAAGGCTGAAGGGCTGAAGGTGGGAGGAATTGCGGGATGCGGTGTGCGATGTGCGGTGTGATGCGCAGTGTGGCGTGCGTTGTGATGCGCGGTGTGGTGTGCGGTGTGATGTGATTGCGGCGGGCATGATGGGAGAAATCCGGGTGGCGGGTGGCGGTGTGGTTTTCAGCTTTTCAGTCTTTCAGCCCTTCAGCCTTTTTCCCCTCTTCGTCTTGTTTTTTGCTGATGACGATCACGCCGAGCATGCCGGTGAGGAGCAGGAAACCGACGAGTTGCACGGGAAGCATGTAGCTCGTGAAAAGTTTTACGCCGTAGAATTTGAGGTCGGTGAAAAGCGAGGGCGCCTGCCGGGCAAGCGCGAGCGCATCGGTCGAAAATTGTCCACGCGCCAGAAAGGTGACAACGCCGAGCACAAGCAGCGTCCCCGCGATAACGCCGGACACGATGGTCATTTTCCCGAAGGGCGGCCGGTCGCCGCCGTGCATGTCGAGAAGCATGATGATGAACAGGAACAGCGCCACGACCGCGCCCGCGTAAACGAGGATGAGCAGGAACGCGAGAAGGTAGGCGTCGAGCATCGCGAAGAGCACGGAGATGCCGCACAGGCAGACAAAAAAACTGAGCGCGGACGCGACGGCGTTGTGGTTCGCGACCACGCCAAGCGCCGATGCCGCGACGATAAAGGCGAAGATGTAGAAGATTGTTTCGGACATGGAATTTTCGATTTTGGATTCTCGATTTTCGATTGGGCGCTGCCGCGCCGTTTTGGAATTTGGAAATTTGAGATTTGGAATTTCCGCCACTCAGTGGCGGCATGTGGCTTCGGCGGCGGCTTTTTTCTTGTCCCACTTGTGGTGGGTGTCGGGGAGGGTGCCGCCGAGGTCGTAGAGTTTTTGTTTGTTGTGCACCATTTCGGCGCGCGTGCAGCCGGTCATTGAATACATGTTTTGCAGCCAGATGGCTTCCTCGGGGCAGGCTTCCTGGCAGAGGCCGCAATAGATGCAGCGGAGCATGTTGATCTCGAATTCCGCGGGGGCTTTTTCGATGTGCGCGTGGGGCGAGCCGGCGGGGATTTCGCCGGGGGTGATGCGGATGGCCTTGGGCGGACAGACGAATTCGCAGAGCTGGCAGGAGACGCATTTCTCGCGTCCGCCAGGGTCGCGCACGAGCGTGGGGACGCCGCGGTAGCCGGCGGGGACTTCGGGGCGTTGCTCGGGGTAGTTGAGCGTGAGCGGCCTGGCGACGATGTGCCGCAGCGTCGTGCGCATCCCGGAGAGGATTTGCGGGACATAGGTGCGCTCGGCAAGGGTGAGCGGCTTGCGTTGGACTTGGATTACCGGCATGGGAAAATCATGGATTGCATGGTTGAGGGTCAGGGAATGGCAAGAATTTGGGTCTTCTTTTTCAGGAGGCGCACGGTCAGATAAAACAGGGTGCCGGCGGCAAGGAGGCCCAGCCAGAAGTCGTCCAGCACAAAATGGCCGGTGAGGTAGAGGTCGGTTGAAAATTCCATGAGAAACATCGCGAGTATCAAACCGTAAACCCCGTGGTATTCCCTCGTCAGCGCCATTTTCCAGGAAAACACCCTGTCGGGTTTCACCCAGAGGGAGGGTTTTGGGAAAAACACCGGCGTGCGGGCGGCCCAGTTCATATATTCGGCGCTGAATTTTTTGCGGAGGAATGTTTCCTCGGCGAATATTATCCGTTCATAATAAATTATAAAAACCAGGGCGAAAATAAGCATCACCCACCAGATGCGCATGAACAGGACCGGCGCCAGATAGAGGAGAAAATTGCCCAGGTAAAGCGGGTTGCGCATAATGGAATACATGCCGGTGGTGTTGAGCCGGGAGGCCGACGGGGCCTCCGTGCCCCGCCCCGACGTGCTTCCGGGGACGAAGGCGACCGTGAACACGCGCAGCACGATCCCCAGCGCGCCGACAAGGAGGCAGAACGCCTCCCAGTACAGATCGAGGACGTGGCTTCCGTATATATATTGAAAGCGGTCGACCGACGCGAAGGCCACCACGACAAACAGCAATGGCAGGTAGCTTCTCCAGCGAAAGAGGAAATTTCCCGATTTGTTAAGTTCTTCCATGAGTGGCATGGTGTGTTCTCCGGTTGTTTTGTTATTTTGTTATTGTTTGATAAATATTATCTGGGCACTTTGAAAAAGTCATTTTTTTAACCACGGATTACACAGCGCGGCGAAGCCGCAACCAAAGGAACAGGCCCAAACCAACAATCCAATTGCCACAAAAAACACAAAAAAAGCCACCTCGCATATGGACGTTTTCCGGGCGCTTATAAGCGCCGCGAACCGGTTTCCGGTAAAATATGATTTTGCAGGAAAGGTGACCGCAGCGCATATAGGCGCAATGTTGATGATCTCAAACAAACCACGCCCTTTTTGTGTTTTTTGTGGCAATTGGATTGTTGGTTTGGGCGAGTTGCGTCATAGGGAAATCGTACGCAAAAAAATCAATTCTCAAGGTTAGTAGCACGGAGAGCACGGAGAAATGCTTTTGACTCCGTGTCCTCAGTGTCCTCCGTGGTGAATTGGTTTGGATTGGGTTGTCTCCAAAATGGCCGCATAGCAGGCGCATATAAAATCCTCACAAATATGAGTTACTTCTCAGGATAGTAGTGCGGAGGGTGATTTGCAATGCCGTTGGTGTGACGGTGAATCCGGGTTCGCGAATGGCGACGGACATTGCGGCGGCGGATTCGGTTGGGCGCACGAGCGTGGGTCTTCAGGCCGGCGCAAGATTTAACAGCATTAACAATATTCAATATTAGACATGGGGTGCAATTGCGGAAGGTAGCAATCAAGTGACCGATCCGGAGCGGAAGCAAAGGGAGAGCGCCGAAGGGTGCAAAAACGGCGAAGCCGTTTCCCAATATAGCCCAGGGTTGCGACGCAGTCGCCACCCTGGTATCCCATAACGCGTGATAATTCGCTTCGAATTACCAATATATTCATAACTGATGTTAAGCGACTGGCAGGATTTGGGCGATACTGCCGGGGCAAGCCGGAGGCTTGCCAGAACTTAGCCGGTGGTTGA
>JAISGL010000051.1 GCA_031263125.1 Opitutaceae bacterium
GATTCATGTTAATGCCGGACATAATTACAAACGCGCGACGGTGGAAAATCTTAAATTGCGCCTACTTGCGGCTTGTGCCCTGACTGGAAATCAAGATGTTATGATAACATGAATGATAAAATGAAAATATCAACCTGGGTATCAACTTGTGTTTTGTTCTGCCTGTCGCTCGCGCTCGCGCTGAACGTCGCCGCCGCGCCTTCATTCACGCCGCTGCCGCTGGGGGGAGGTGCCACCACCGCATTCGCGGACAAACACCCGGATGACCGCAAGGGCGGATGGCTCGACTTGGGCGGCAATGATTTGAGCGTGATCAAGTCCGGACGGCTGAAAATCTCGGGGATATCTTTCGATATTCTGGACGATGAGGCCACGGGCGGAAAATCCTGCATCGTGCTGGGCGGCCCCAATCGGCCATACTTGCCGGCGCGCGCCGAAATCCCGGTGGACGGAAAACAGGGCGCGATGCTGTATCTGCTGCACGCGGCGGCGTGGTGTCCCCCCGCCAAGGCGAAGCCGGTGACAGGACTGTTGTTCGTGGATTACGCGGACGGCTCGACGACGGAATGGCGCGTGCGCTTCGGGCGCGACGTGGCGGACTGGGCAAAGCCCGACGCCTACAAAAACGCCATCCGCGTCTGGACGGCCTACAACGCCAACACGCAGGTGTCGCTCTTCGCGAGCAAGTTCAAGCTGGACGCCAAACCCGTCAAGTCCGTCCGCTTCGAGGCCCGCGAGAGCGCGTGGATGGTGGTCGCCGCCACGCTCGGCGACGACGTGAAAATCGCGGGCATCAAACCCAACCTGAATCTCGACAAAACCTATGCCGCGCCGACCCTCGGCAAACCGCCCGCCGCGTTTGACGCAAACGCGATCCCCAAAAACGTGATCCTCATCATCGGCGACGGCATGGGACCGGGCGCGTTGCAGTTGACTTCGCTCTACCAGCACAAGGCGGAGGGGCGTCTTGTCATGGAACAACTCCCCGTCGACACCCGGTGCGTCACGGTGTCGCTGGGACCCAGCGTCACGGACTCCGCCGCGGCGGCCACGGCGTTCGCCACCGGTATCAAGACGAAAAATTCCCGCCTGGGCATGACCGAGGACAAAAAAGCCGTCGTCTCCATCGCCGAGGCCGCGTCCAGACAAAAGGGCAAGTCGGTCGCGATCATCACGTCGGACGGAATCACCGACGCCACGCCCGCCGGTTTCTACGCGCATGTGTCCGCGCGCAATTACCACGAGGAAATCGCCGTTTTCGCAGCCACCAGCGGGTACGACATCCTGATCGGCGGAGTGAAAGGGAAACCCTGGTTCTTCGGCAAGGACACGGCGGATGGCAAGCGCGAGGACGGCAGGAACCTCATCAACGAGATGGCGTCCGCCGGCTACGCGTGCATCGAAAATCAGGCGGCATTTGACCAGGCTCCCGCCGGCAAACGCGTCGTCGGTTTCATGCCACAAGGCACGCTGGATTCCGAGACCTGCCTGGCCGATTTGGAAAAGACGGCGCTCGGGCGGCTCTCGCGAAATGACAAAGGCTTTTTCATGATGCTGGAATGCGCAATCACGGACAAAGGCGGGCACGGCAACAATCCCGAGTTGAGCGTGCGCGGCACGCTTCAGGTGGACTGGGCCGTCAAGGCCGCGCTCGAATTTGCGGAAGCGCGCGGAGACACGCTCGTCATGGTCACCGCCGACCACGAAACCGGCGCCCTGAGCGCCAGGATAAGCGCCGACGGAAAACTCCTCATATCGTATGCCACGACCAGCCACACCGACATCCCCGTGCGCTTTCTGGCATACGGCCCCGGCAGCGGCCGCTTTGACCGTCCGCTCATCGACAACACCGATGTCGGCCGCACAATCGCCAGCCTCTGGGACCTCGATATTTATTAAAATTACTAATTACTAATTACTAATTACCAATTACTAATTATCAATTACTAATTATCAATTATCAATTATACAAACCGTCTCCCCGCCATGCGCTGCCTTCATTGGTAATTAGTAATTAGTAATTAGTAATTGGTAATTAGTAATTGGTAATTAATTCCGCCGTGCTTCTCTCCGTCAAAGACCTCCGCACCTATTTTCATACTCGCAGCGGTGTGTATCGGGCCGTGGATGGCGTGGACTTTGATTTGGAACGCGGCGAGACACTCGGCATCGTCGGCGAATCCGGCTCGGGAAAATCCGTCACCTGCCATTCGCTCATGGGGCTTGTCCCGCAGCCGCCCGGACGCATCGAAGGCGGCACGGCGATGTTTGACGGCACCGACCTGCTCCACTGCGCGCCGCGCCGGTTGCGGGCCATCCGGGGCAAACGCATCTCGATGATTTTCCAGGACCCGATGACCTCGCTGAATCCCTACCTGCGCATCAGCGAACAACTCATCGAGCCGCTGCTCATCCACGAAAAAATCACCCGCAAAACCGCGCTCGCCCGCGCGCTCGAAATGCTCGAAGCCGTCGGCATCAACGACGCCGCGAAACGCATCCACCACCACCCGCACGAATTTTCCGGCGGCATGCGCCAGCGCGTGATGATTGCGATGGCGCTCATCACGAAGCCCGAAATCCTCATCGCCGACGAACCCACCACCGCGCTCGACGTGACGGTGCAGGCGCAAATCCTCGAACTTGTCAAAAAAATGCAGCGCGACTCCGGCATGGCGGTGATTTTCATCACGCACGACCTCGGCGTCGTCTCCGGCCTTTGCGACCGCGTGCAAGTCATGTATGCCGGCCGCATCGTCGAAACCGCCGGCACCCGCACGCTCTTCCACCACCCGAAGCATCCCTACACCATCGGCCTCCAGCGCTCGATCCCCTCGCTTCAGGAAAAAGGCCGCGCTCTCTTCACGATCAAAGGTCTCCCGCCCGACATCTCGAAAGATTTTCCCGGCTGCCCCTTCGCCGAACGCTGCGAGCACGCCGCGCCGCTCTGCAACAAAAAACACCCCGAACTCGCCCCCGTCTCGCCCGCGCATTCGCAAGCCTGCCTGCGCGTGCAAGCAGGAGAAATCTGATCAAAAACAAAACATGACCGCAGCTGCGCAACCCATTCTCGAACTCCGCGACGTCAGGACGCATTTTCCGGTGCGCACCGGGTTTCTCGTGCGCCGTCACGCGGGCGCGGTGAAAGCGGTCGACGGCGTCAGCCTCGCGCTTGCGCGCGGCGAAGTGCTCGGCCTCGTCGGCGAGTCCGGCTGCGGCAAATCCACGCTCGCCCGCACCATCACGCAACTCGTCCCGGCCACCGGCGGCGCGGTCATCCTCGAAGGCAAAAACCTCACCACCGGCGCCACCGCCGAAATCGACGCCGTGCGCCGCGACCTGCAAATGGTCTTCCAGGACCCCTACGCGTCGCTCAACCCGCGCATGACCGTGTTCGCCACCATCGCCGAGCCGCTCCTCGTGCACAAAGTCTGCACGCCCGCCGGCGTCACCGCGCGCGTCGCGGAACTCATGACGCTCGTCGGCCTCGCGCCGCGCTTCATGCAAAAATATCCGCACGAGTTTTCCGGCGGACAACGCCAGCGCATCGCCATCGCCCGCGCCCTCGCGCTCAACCCGAAAGTCATCATCGCCGACGAACCCGTCTCGGCGCTCGACGTCTCCATCCAGGCGCAAATCCTGAACCTCCTTGCGCAACTCGTGCGCACGATGGGCCTCAGCCTCGTTTTCATCGCGCACGACCTCTCCGTCGTGAAACACATATCCGACCGCGTGGCCGTCATGTATCTTGGCAAAATCGTCGAACTTGGCCGCGCCGCCGACGTGATCGGGCGTCCGCGCCATCCGTACACGCGCGCGCTCATCAGCGCGATCCCGATGCCGGACCCCGACCTCGAACGCACGCGCAAACGCATCGTGCTACCCGGTGAGCCGCCCTCGCCGATCAACCCGCCGCGCGGCTGCGCATTCCATCCGCGCTGTCCGCACGCGCAGGAGCGCTGCCAGGTGACGACGACGCCGCTCGAAAAACTCGAACCCGCGCGCGAGGTCGCCTGCATTCGCGCCGGGGAAATCCGGCAGTGATGAGGAAATGTCGTAGCGCAGGCTGCCAAGCCTGCTGACGAGGCGAAGCCTCGCGTAGCACGGGCATCTTGCCCGTGGACGGTGCGAAGTGCAGCCCTCATGCCGTCTCCGACGCGGGCGGGACGCCCGCGATACGGGCACTCGCGTTGCGGGGGCGGGGCTGCGTCAGAGGGCGTCGAGGTCGGTGATGATTTCGCGGGGTTTGGAGCCGTTTTCAGGGCCGACGATGCCGCGTTCTTCCATCAGGTCAAGTAGTGTCTGTCCCTATTTATACTTGACATATTTGATCAATTTACGCGTGCGCGGCCTGACACAAGGCCAAGCCTTATAGAATCCGCTAGTTGCGTAATATCAGCTACTAACTGATATTACATGGCGCGTACGTAGCGCAGGCTGCCAAGCCTGCTTTGTTTGCCGCACGTTGCCGGAAGGGGGCGTTTTTTTTCAAACCGGGCGAGGCTTCGCCTCGTCAGCAGGCTTGGCAGCCTGCGCTACGTGCGCGCTGTATAACATCAGTTATTATCATCATCACAGCACGTGGCAGCCAATGTTGAGGTTCCACGGATGCTCAGTGCGCAGCCCTGCTGTATTCGCAGCCGAAATGCGGTCAAGTAGTGTCTGTCCCTGTTTCTACTTGTCCCTATTTCTACTTGACGTATTTGACCGATTCACACGTGCGCAGCCTGACACAAGGCCAAGCCTTATAGAATCCGCTAGTTGCGCAATATCAGCTACTAACTGATGTTACATGGCGCGCACGTAGCGCAGGCTGCCAAGTCTGCTTTGTTTGCCGCACGTTGCCGGGAGTGTGCGTTTTTTTACGAACCGGGCGAGGCTTTGCCTCGTCAGCAGGCTTGGCAGCCTGCGCTACGTCTGGCTACGCCCACTGTATGTTTTTGGGATTTGGCGTTTGGGATTTGGAGCTTGGGCGTTTGGCGTTTTTCAGAGCAGGTGCGCGAGCGCGGTTTCGAGGTCGGGGTGGCGGAAGGCGTAGCCGGTGGCACACAGTTTGGCGGGGGTGGCGCGCGTGCTGGCGAGGAGGGTTTCGTTTGCGAAGTCGATGCCGCAGCGCAGGCGCACGAGCCAGCGGGGGAGGCGCGGGATGCGTTTCTGGCCATGCACTTTCGCAAGGGCGCCGGCAAAGGCGGCGTTCGTCACGGGGTTCGGCGCGGTGATGTTGACCGGGCCGGCACAGGCGTGCGTGAGGAGCGCGTGGTAGATCGCGGCGATGCAGTCGTCGATGCTGATCCAGCTTGTCCACTGGCGGCCTTGACCGAGTTTCATGCCGAGTTTTTTTCGGAAATAGGGGAGCATCGCCGCGAGTGCGCCTCCCGCGGGGGAGAGCACTTTGCCGAAGCGCAGGTTTGTCACGCGGATGGCGTATCCGGCGGCGACGGTCGCTTCGTGTTCCCAGCCGGCGCAGACGTCGGCGAGGAAGCCGGCGCCGCGCGGGGCGGTTTCGTCCAGGAGTGCGTCGCCGCGCGTGCCGTAGCAGGCGGTGGCGGAGGCGTTGAGGAGCGCGTAGGGGCGGTGCTTGAGTTGGGCGAGGGCGGCGACGAGGGCGCGCGTGGTGGCGGCGCGGCTTTCCCAGATGAGGTCGCGTTGGGGTTGGTCCCATTTGGCGGCGGCGATGTTTGCGCCGGCGAGGTTGATGATGGCGTCGGCGGCGGGGAGCGTTTCGGCGAGGTAGTTTGGGGAAAAGGCGCCGGTGGCGGGGTCGCGGGCGAGGGGGATGACTTCGTGGTTTTGCGTTTGGAGAAAGGGGGCGAGGGCGCGGCCTATCATGCCGGTGGCGCCGGCGATGGCGATGCGCAGGCGGCGCACGCGTCCGTAGACGGCGGCGTGTTCGATGTCGGCGCGGATGGTGGCGTGGCGGTAGGCGAGGATGCGTTCGAGCACGGCGGGGTCGATTTCGTGGGATTCGGGCGAGTGGATTTCCTCGGTGAGCGTGCAGCGGGTGTGGTCGAGCGATTTGATTATGGTGGCATAGATTTTGACGCGGGGGTCGGAGGCGGGGGCGGAGGCGGGGGCGGAAAAGGCGTCGGGGGGAGCGAACCAAGGCGGGCGGAGGCGGGCGGAGGCGCCCGGGCGCATGAGCCATGCGTTGACTTCGGCGGCGGGGCGTTCGATGCGGGTGGTGAGCGTGCGGGCGGTCATGGGGTTGTCATGCGGTGGTCATGGGTGGTCGTGAGGTTTGCCAGGAGGGGGCGGTGGAAGGGCTGAAGGACTGAAGGGCTGAAAGGCTGAAATGATGCGGGAGGGCGGGCGGTGTGGTGGTTGTGGTGGGCGCGGTGGTTGTGGGTGCGGGGGTCATAGCATTTCCGCGTAGAGGTGTTCGTAGGATTGGGCGGCTTTGTCCCAACTGTTGTCGGTGGCCATGCCTCGGGCTTGCACGGCGGCGTGGCGGGGTTTGTCGGCGAAGAGGGCGAGGGAGCGGCGGAGGCCGTCGCGGAGGGCGTGGGCGTCGGGCGCGAAGGTGATGCCGGTGCCGGTGGCGGCGGTGTCGGGCGCGTCGGCGTCGCGCACGGTGTCGTGGAGTCCGCCGACTTGCGTGACGAGGGGGGGGGTGCCGTAGGCGAGCGAATACATTTGGTTGAGGCCGCAGGGTTCAAAGAGCGAGGGCATGAGAAAGTAGTCTGAGCCGGCTTCGATGAGGTGGCTCATGGCTTCGTCGAGGCGCATGGCGAGGCCGATTTTGCGCGGGGCGGCGGCGGCGAGGTCGCGCACGGCTTGTTCGAGGCGTTTGTCGCCGGCGCCGAGGATGGCGAGGCGGACGTCGTTGTTGAGGAAGAAGTCGCGGTTGGCGAGGAGGAGTTGCACGCCTTTTTGCTCGGTGAGGCGGCAGACCATGCCGTAGACGGGGATGTCGGGGGAGGCGGGGTCGAGTTTGAGTTTTTTGAGGAGTCCGGTGCGGCAGGTGGCTTTGCCGGCGAGGTCGGCGGCGGTGTAGGTGGCGGGGAGGTGCGTGTCGGTGGCGGGATTCCAGACGGTGGTGTCGATGCCGTTGAGGAGGCCGGCGAGGTCCTCGGCGCGCGTGGCGATGACGCCGTCGAGGCCGCAGCCGAATTCGGGTGTCTGGATTTCCTGCGCGTAGCGGGGGCTGACAGTCGTCACGCGGTCGGCGAAGAGGATGCCGGCTTTGAGGAAGTTCATCTGGCCGTAGTATTCGACGCCGTCGACGCCGCGCAGTTCGTCGGGGAGGTTTGTCCGGTGGAACGAGCGCATGGGGAAGAGACCTTGGAAGGCGATGTTGTGAATGGTGAAGATGGTTTTGAGCGCGAGGGGCGTGGCGGTGCGGCGTTCGGTGTAGCGGAGGAGGAGGGGGAGCATGGCGGCCTGCCAGTCGTGCGCGTGGACGATGTCGGCCTGGAGGTTGAGCTGGCGGAGCGATTCGATGACGCCTTTGCAGAAGAAGATGTAGCGGTGGTAGTTGTCCTCGTAGTCGCGTTCGCCGTTGCCGTAGACGCCTTTGCGGTCGAAGAGTTCGTCGCGGCAGATGAGGTAGATTTTCTGGTTGGGGCGGGGCGAGAAGACGCGCACTTCGCCGCTCATGAACACGTCGCCCATTTCGATTTTGATGCGCAGGAGGCGTTCGATGCCGGAGGCGTCGTGGTGGTCGAGCACGGCGCGGTAGCCGGGGAGGAACACGGAGACGTTGTGGCCGTGCCCGGCGAGGGTTGCGGAGAGGGACCCCGCCGCATCGGCAAGGCCGCCCGTTTTGACGTAGGGGAAGAGTTCGCTCGCAACTTGAACGATTTTCATGACGGCAAGGTAGGAGAGTTTGCGCGGGGTTTCCAACATCAAAAGAAGAGGGAGGGCGGGATGAGAGAATGAGGGATGAGGGAATGAGGGATGAGGGATGAGGGAGGAGGGAGGAGATGATGCGGGCGCGGGTAAAAGAGGGGCGGGGTGAGCGCGCGGGCAAAGCGCGCGGGCAAAAGGCAACTTGCCATGAATGGATGCGCACGTATCGTTTTTGCATGGTAACTCACTTTGACGCCTTGCTCAAACTTCCGAAGAACGAGCGCATGGAAGTGGCCGAGATGCTCTGGCTTTCCGTCGCCGACGAGGAGGCGTTGCCTGTTCCCGCGTTGCACAAGCGGGTCATTGACGAACGGCTCAAACGCTACCGCAGCGGCAAAAGCGAACCGGTTCCGCATTCTGAAATGATGCAGCGGCT
>JAISGL010000125.1 GCA_031263125.1 Opitutaceae bacterium
GCCGATACCAGCAACGTGCTCAGCAAAGCCACCATCCGCGGCTCGATCATCTTTTTCGTTTTGGCGTTTCTCCTTTATCTCGGCTACATCCGCCTCGCCCACTCCGGCTCCTTCGAGGGCGCGGCGCCCGAAATCCCCGTGACCACAACCGCGGCGCCCGAAATCCCCGCAGCCACGACAACAATGCCCGCGACCACCACGCCCACGACCACTTTGCCCGCGCCCGCAGCCGCGACTACCACGCCGATAACTCCCACGCCGACGCCGACGATTCCGACTCCCACGCCGACGGTTCCGGCTCCAGCTCCGACGCCGGCTCCTACGCCAACGCCTGCTCCCACGCCGACGCCCGCGCCCGCGCAATAACCCGGCACATTCGCCACCAGCCATTGTCGCACACGTCCACAATGACCAACGGCGGCAGCATCATCCTGAGGCGGGCAATCAACGTTGCCTGCCTTTTCTGTGTGTTCTGCGTCTTCTGTGTCCCCGGCGCCACGCGCGCCTTCGCGCAATCGCGCAGCATCACCCCCTCGCCCTCCGGTTACAACCAAACCACGCCGGCCAGCCAGACAAAGGGTCGCGCGCTCCTTGATGCCATCCGATCGAGCACGTTCGACGGCGATTTCCATTTCGATTTTCAAATCCGCCTGCGTCCGAAACGCGGCGCCGCCACGCTCATCCCCGGACGCCTCTGGGGCAGCCGCAACATCCAAGGCCCCGTCACGCGCATCACGCTCCGGCCCGGTTCGCCAGACGGCCAGCGCGACCTCATCATCCAAAGCGGCCCGCAAAGCGCCGTCTGGACGTGGTCACGCGGCGACGCGGCAAACACTGCCGTTGCCGCCAACAACACTGCCACCACCAGCACTGCCGCCGCCAATAACAACAACGCCGCCACCGCCGCCAATAACAACGCCACCATCGCCGCCGCCGCCAACACCACCACCATCCCCGCCAACACCACCTCCGCCACCGCTGCCGCCGCCAATACCGCCGCCCGTCTCGATCCTGCGGCGATGTTTGAACCGCTCGCGGGCATGGACCTCACCGCGTTTGAACTCCAGATGCCCTTCATCTACTGGGACGACTTCACTTACGAGGGACTGAAAGCCGGCAACTTCCGCGTCACGCACGCCTTCCTGATGCGTCCGCCTCCGGACATCGCGGCGGCGCGACCCGGTCTTGCCAGTGTGCGCATTTATTACGACGAAGGCTACCGCGTCATCACCGTTTTTGAAATCCTCGGCCCCGGCGGCGTCGTCACAAAAACGATGCGCCTGAAAGATTTTCACCTCGTCGCCGGCCGCTTCATGCTTCGCAAAGCCGAACTGCGCAACGAGGCCACGGGCAACGGCACCGATTTCAACGTCCTCCTGACAGGCATCAATCTCGACCTCCCGCGCGACATCTTTGCGCCCGAAAAAATCTCCACCCCCGTCGAGCCTCCGCCGCTCGACCAGCTCTGGAAATCGCGCTGAGAGAGTAGGGCAGGGCGAGGCAGGGAGGCTCTGCGCGAAGCCTGTTTGTGCGAGGCTCCGCGCGAAGCCCCGCGTGAGACCTGCGGGTGGGCTGTTTGCGTGATTTGCGCCGTTTGCGCGAGGCCCCGCTCGCATCGACATAAATCGATTTAAGTCGACATAAATCGACTTACCGCCGCCCCGCCTGCTGCTGCCCTGCCGCCCTGCCCGCCCTGCCATCACCCCACCCGTATCTTCAACGCCTTCACTTTTGCGCAGCCGGGGAGTTTTTGGATTTTTCCGAGCAATTGCTTGCGGTGCAAAAACAATTCGCTGCGCACCACCGCGTGCGACGCGAGCACGGTCAGGCAGCCGCGCTGGTCGATGTTCTGCGCATGCGAATAATGCGCGTTCGCCGCCCCCACGATGTCGGCCCACCGCCCGCGAATCACCGACTCCTCCGACTCGATGCCAATCTTGTATTTCACCAGCAACTCCTGCACAAGCCCGTCCATGTCACGCGTCGGACGCTTGCGCATTTTTGCAGGCGTCGCATCGGGGACTCTTCTGAAATCCCCGATCAACTCCTCCGCGAGGCGGCTGAACTGGTGCGGCGCGTCAGGCATGTGGACGCCGTTATCTCACGCACATTAAAACCCCGGAAGCAAACCCTCGCTTCCACCCGCCGCCTCCGCAGCACTCGCAGTTCCCGCCGCCTTCGCTACACTCGCCGCCCCCGTCGCTCTCGCTACACTCGCCGCTTCCGCCGTGTCTGCTCCCGCGGCACTCGCCGCGTCTGCCCCCGCCGCCTCCGCCAGACACCAGTCGATCCTGCCGCGCCCCGCCTCGGCGAGGTGACGGTTGACCGCCGAAAAACACTTGCAGCCAAAAAACAACCGCGCCGACAACGGCGACGGATGCGCGCTCTCCACGATCCGGTGCCGCGCGCCCGTTATCACACCGCGCTTCGCCCGCGCCTGGTTTCCCCAAAGCACAAACACCACCGTCCCCGGCAGCGCGTTCACCGCCGCGATCACGCGATCCGTGAAAATCTCCCAGCCGCGCCCCCGGTGCGAGCCGGCCTCGCCCGCGCGCACCGTCAGCACGGTGTTCAGCAGCAGCACGCCCTGCCGCGCCCAGCTTTCCAGGCAGCCGTGCGCCGGCGTCGCGAAATGGTCCCCGCCCAAATCTGCGCGCAGCTCCTTGTGGATGTTTTGCAGCGAACGCGGCAGCGGCCTCACGTGCGGCCTCACCGAAAAACACAACCCGTGCGCGTGCCCCGGCGTCGGATACGGGTCCTGCCCGAGCAGCACGACCCTCACCGCGCCGGGCGGCGTGAGGCGCAGCGCATTGAACACGTCCGCGCGCGCGGGCAGTATTTCGCGCCCCGCCGCGAGTTCGCCGTCGAGAAACGCGTCCAGCTCCCGGTACCACCGTTCCCCCGTAACATCGCCGAGCACACCGCGCCAGTTTGTTGGAATTTCAGGAATCATCTTCAGAAAACATTTTTATTATCAGATGATGCTGCGCGACCAGCCAGTTTTGCAGCGCCTGACCTTGTGTCAGGCTGCGAATTACCAGTGTGGTCTCCCACGCGTGCATGGCCTGGCACAAGGTCAGGCCCTGCGGGCTGCGTAACATCAGTTATCAGGAATCATCTTTGAAAAAACACACGCCGCCGTCTGCCACCATCCGCCGCCGTGTGCCGCTGCGTCAAAACACGCGGCGGGCGCGTGCGCCCAAGCGCGTGCGCTCCAGTTCGCGCCCTGGGTCGCCGGAGCTTACGCGGTCGTAATCGCACGTCAGCGACACCGACCACTTTTGCCCCGGCGTGATGGTGACGGCGCCGCCGAGCTTGAGATTGGTCTCGTTGATGTCGGGGGCGATTCCGTCGCGCCCGTTCAACCGCGAAGGCTGCCAGTCAGCCATCGCCGACAGCACGAGCTTGTGCCACAACACATGCCGCGCGTTCACGAAAAAATGGTGCGTGTACGTGTCAGTGTAGACGTTCGCGTTCGACGGCTCCTGCGTGCCGAACGTGTAGCCGGCCGAGATGAAACTCGAATCGCGGTAGTCATGCTTCACGCCCAGCTCCACGTAAGGCAGCAACGAGTCCGCCGCGCCCCGCCGCAACAGCAACTCCGCGCCCAGCCGCGCCGTGAAGGCCGTGCGCTTCGTCAGCGCGTAATCCGCCCCCGCGAACAGGGAGTGCGA
Organism: Opitutaceae bacterium; assembly: GCA_031263125.1. GTDB lineage: Bacteria > Verrucomicrobiota > Verrucomicrobiia > Opitutales > Opitutaceae > Ereboglobus. Next base: position 3,675 of record JAISGL010000125.1, read on the forward strand.
GTCCTTGTCCTTGAACGCCCCGCCGCTGTCGTAGCGGACCGCCTTGTGGCGGTACTCGGCGGACACCTGCAAATTCTCGCGCGACATGCGCACCGCCTCGACGCCCAGCGTGTATTCCGCGCGGTCGAGGTCGTCGCTTAGATACGGATTGTCGAAGGCGAAATTGACCGCGCGCAGTTTCCCCTTCAACCCCGTGCGCTTGCTCATGTTGTAGGTGAGCTTTCCGTCGAGCTGGTTGTAGTCGTACGACTGGTCCGGGTTTATGACCGCGCCGGCGATGCCCGGCAGGAGCGACTCCGGATTTTTCACGATCTGGTAAGAGTCGCCCAGCTCGCCCTCCAGCCGCGGCGTGAACGCGTGCGCCACGCGCGCGCCCAGCGAGTGGCTCGCGAGGAAATGATCCCCCGGCCTGTCGGTGAAATAGTCCGCCGAAAGCTGGTAGCTCGCCGTCACGAACGTCTGCGCGGTTGCCGAGATGTTTGCGACAAGCGTCGGCTGCGCCTGGAACACCACGCTCTCAATCGTGTCGCGCGCCGCGCCGAAGATGTTTGTGTCGTAATAAAACCCCGTGCTCACGTAAGCCGTGAGCAGCCGCCCCTGTTCCACCTCGGGAATCGGCGCGTACACCGCGCGCGCCGGCGGGGTCGCCAGCAAAACGCCGGCGCAGACGAGCGGGATGGAAGAAAAACGCTTCATCGGGTTTGAAAAGAAGCGCAAGGCTAGGCGCCGCCCGCCGCCGCAATCAACGACTTTATTTTTCGCGTCCGCAGTGGCGCGGGCGTCCGTGTGCAGCGCGGGCGTCCGTGTGTGGCGCAGGCGTCCCGCCCGCTGCTGGCGCGCCAATCCCGGCCTGACACAAGGTCAGGCCCTGCAAAATCTGCCGGCTGCGTAACATCAGTTATTCAGTGATGCGACGCGGACGGCGCTTGGAAGCCTGGGAGCGCGGGCATCTTTGCCCGCGAAATGGCATGCGCCCACTTGATGTTTTTCAAAAACGTATCGCACATCGCGGGCAGAGAGGGCGCATCTCAAAAACGGGACAGGGCATGCCGCCAATTCTGGAGTAGAGCGGGCGTCCCGCCCGCTGACGGCGAAGCCGCCGGATCGAGTAGCACGGGCATCTTGCCCGTGGACGGC
>JAISGL010000174.1 GCA_031263125.1 Opitutaceae bacterium
TTACGCAGCCGTCCGTTCCTGGGAGCGCGGGAATCTCTGCCCGCTATGGGTTTTCGAAAGACAAGACGGGGGCGCACGGCTTTTCGGGGGATGATATGCCCGCGCTCCCAGGAACGGACTTCGCGTAACGTCAGTTATTGTTTCCGCAACAGCACTTTCCTGGCGAGCGCGTTGCCGCCGTCGTTTGGCGCGGGGTGGATTTTCAGCAGCGCGCAGAGCATGTTGTAGATGTCGGTGTTGTCGGCGCGGGCGAACACATGGGCTTTTTTGAACGACGGGCCGGCGGCGATGAAGGTCGCGCCCATGTCGGGGACGTTGGGGTCGAATCCGTGGCTGCCAAGCGGGGTGGGGCGGGCATTGGGGCCGGTGCGGGCGCGCGTGGTGATCAGCCAGCCGGTCTCGGGAACGAGAATCACGGGCGGGATGCGGCGGTTGCCCGTGTAGTGAAAACGCGCGGGCAGCTCCTCTTTCAAATACGCGGTCATGTGCGGGTTTTTGCCGCGAAAATAATCGCGGAGTTGCGCGGGCGTGGTGTCGCCAAGCGGGCGGAGGGCGGCGTGCGTGCCGGCGGTGTCCAGTTGCGCAATGCCTTCGAGCGTGCCGCCGGGCAGGCAGTCTTCGATGATGACAAGGCGTTCGGACGACGTGGCGGTCATGCCGTGGTCGGAAACGACGACGATGTTCACGGAGTCGAGGAGGTTGCGCGCGCGCAGGCCGTCGACGAGTTGTCCGATGGCGGCGTCAACTTTCATGAGTTCGTCGCGGACTTGCGGCGACACGGGGCCGTGGGTGTGGCCGGCGTGGTCGACGTCGGAGAAATAAAACGTGATGAGCGAGGGGCGTTTTTCATCGGGCAGATCGAGCCACGAGAGGACTTGTACGACGCGCGGCGGAAGCGGGAGGCCGTCCTTGAAGGGCAGCCAGATCGCGGGGCGGCGGTTGTTGATGGGCGCTTCCGAGCCGGGCCAGAAATTGCACGCGGCGATGAGGCCCTGCCGTTCGGCGGTGTTCCAGACTGGCTCGCCGCCCCACCAGCGGGCTTCGCGCGCCGCGGGGTGCGCGCCGATGCCGAAGTTGGCCTTCCATTCGGGGTCATACATGGAGTTGGCGATGATGCCGTGGTGCCCGGGGCGGAGGCCGGTGACGATTGTGTAGTGGTTCGGGAAGGTGAGCGACGGGTAGCTCGAAACGAGGCGGCGCGCACGCGAGCCGCGTCGCGCGAGCGCGGTGAGGGCGGGCGGTTTGTAGAGGTCGAGATAATCGTGCCGCATGCCGTCGATGCTGATGAGGATGACGGGGTGGGGTTTTGTTGTGGGTGCGGCGGTCGCGGATGTTGTTGTGGTTGCGGCAGGGGGTGTGGCGGTTGCGGCGGTTGTCGTTTGCGGCGACTGGCAGGCGGTGAAAAGGGTTGCGAGGGTTGCGAGCGCGGCAAGGAGCGCGACGGTGAGCGCGGGCAGACTGCGGGTTTTGCGTGACATGGTTTGGGAACTGTTTCCGAAGGCTGTGCGCGGGCAAACAATTTTCGGGCGAACAATTTTGGGTGAACAATTTCCCATTGCCCGCACGCGGCGAGACCGCCACCGTCTGGCTTTTTATCCATGAGCGATATTCCGACTGCCATCTCCCACGACCAGAACGCTGTGCGCCGGCAAAAACTTGCCGATCTGCGCGCGGCCGGGGCTGACCCGTTTCGCGCCAATTGCGAACAGTCCCATTTTTCGGGCGATGCAATAAAATCGTACGTCGAGGGCCAGGACAACGCCGTGCGCGTTTCCGTCGCGGGGCGGCTCGTCACCATCCGCATCCAGGGCGGCAGCGGGTTCGTGAAAATCATCGACCAGCAGGGCCAGATCCAACTCTACGTGAAAAGGGACTTGCTCGGCGCGGACGCTTACACGGCGTTCAAGAAACTCGACTTCGGCGATTTCATCGGCGTGACGGGCACGCTTTTCAAGACGAAGGCCGGCGAAATCACGGTGCGCGTGGAAAGCTACACGCTCGTGTCGAAGGCGCTGCGTCCGTTGCCCGAAAAATGGCACGGGCTTGCCGATGCCGAGCAAATTTACCGCCAGCGTTATCTCGACTTGATCGTGAACGCCGACTCGCGCAGACGGCTCATGACGCGCTCGCGCATCGTTTCGTACATCCGACGTTTCCTTGAGGAGCGCAAGTTCATCGAGGTCGAGACGCCCATGTTGCAAACGGTCGCGGGCGGCGCGGCGGCGCGTCCGTTCGAGACGCATCTCAACGCGCTCAACATCGACTTCGTGCTGCGCATCTCGCTCGAACTTTACCTGAAACGCATGCTCGTCGGCGGCTTTGACCGCGTGTTCGAGCTTGGCCGCAACTTCCGCAACGAGGGCATGGATCGCAAGCACAACCCCGAGTTCACCATGCTCGAAGTCTACCAGGCTTACAGCGATTTTCGCGGCATGATGACGCTCGTGCGCGACCTGTTCCAGGGGATCTGCCGCGACGTGCTCGGCTCGATGACGGTCAGCGCCAGGGACAAGGACGGCAACGCGCACGACATCAACTTCGACGGCGAATGGCGCGAGGTGCGCTACAAGGACCTGCTCGTCCAGCACACCGGCGACGCGGACTGGTTCAGCCGCGCGAAGGACGAAAAAATCGCATGGTGCAAAGGCGCCGGCCTCTTCGTCGATCCGGCGTGGGAGGATTTTGAAATCACCAACGAGATTTTTTCCAAGAGAATCGAGCACACGCTCATCCAGCCGACTTTCGTCACGCATTTGCCGAGGGAACTTTGTCCGCTCGCGAAAATCAATCGCGAGGACCCGGGCGTCATCGACGTGTTCGAGCTTGTCATCGGCGGCATGGAAGTCGCGCCCGCCTACAGCGAGCAAAACGATCCCGACGTGCAACGGGCGATGTTCGAGGCGCAGGCCGGCGCGGAGCAGCAAAAGGTGGACACCGATTTCCTCCTCGCGCTCGAGCACGGCATGCCCCCCGCCGGCGGCATGGGCATAGGCATCGACCGCCTGTGCATCCTGCTCACCGCGGCGGACGGCATCCGCGACGTAATCCTTTATCCGCAGTTGCGTCCGCCGGCTGCGCCGGCGGACGCAAAGGGCTGAAGAACTGAAAGCCTGAAGAGCTGAAAAGCTGAAAGGCTGAAAAACCGAAACATGATGTCACGCAGCCAAAGAGATTCTAACGCGAAAGCTGTTCCTGGGAGCGCGGGCATCTTTGCCCGCGATGCGTGTCCGAAATACACCAAGCGGGCGCACGGCGTTTCGCGGGCAGAGATGCCCGCGCTCCCAGGGGCGGACGTGAAACATCAGCCGAAAGCCTGAACAAGCCCACGCAATCCACCCATCCACCCCCCGCCACCACCCACCCGCCATCCGCCATCCACCCATCCGCACATCCACCCATCCACCCCCCCGCCACCAACCATCCGCCCATTCGCCCATCCACCCATCCGCACATCCACCTTCAGCCTTTCAGCACTTCAGTCCTTCAGCCCTTTCCTCCATGCCTTGGTATCTTTATCTTGCCTTCAAGCAGCTTTTCCCGTCGGGGCGCGGCGTGACGTTTTTCACGTGCATCGCGACACTGGGCGTGTTTCTCGGCGTGTGGATGCTCATCATCATCATCGGCGTGATGAGCGGCTTCGGCTACAAATACAGCAAGATGATCATCGACACGGGCGGCGATATCCAGGTGCGCGGCGCGTTCATCGACGATCCCGCGCGGATACAGGAGATCATCGCCAGGGCGCCCGGCGTCATCGCGACCACGCCAAGCGCCGAGGGCATCGTGATGATCGAATATCAGAAACGCCCCGCCTATCCCGGCATCGTCGGCGTCGAGCCTGAGAGTGTTGAAAAAGTCGTCCCCATTTCAAAATACCTCATCGAAGGCTCGTTGGATGACCTCGACGATGACGGCGTTATCCTGAGCGCCGGACTCGCCTATTCGCTCGGCGCGCGCATTGGCTCGAAGGTGACGGTCGTCAGCCCGCTCACGCTCGAACGGCTGAACCAGGACACCTACATGATGCCGACGGAGCTGACGGTCGCGGGCGTTTATGAGTTCGGCCACCAGCAACTCGACAAATCGCTCGCCGTCGTGACGCTGCGCCGCATGCAGGACCTCTACGGACTCGGCGACGGCGTGCATGGCATCAATGTCCGCATCGCGCCCGGGGCCGATGCCGCCCAGGTCGCGAAGGAAATCAACAGCGTGCTGCCGGCGGGCGGCCTCATGTATGCGCGCACGTGGATGCAGTCGGGCGAGGCGTTTCTTTTTGCGCTCAAGATCGAGCGCTTCATGGTCGTCATGATCGTGGCGGCTGTCATTTTTATCGTGGCGTTTTTGGTGACCGCGATGCTGCTCGTCGCCGTGGCGCGCAAGACCCGCGAGATCGGGCTTTACGGCGCGCTCGGCGCGACGCCGTGGCAGTCGGCGATGTGTTTCTGTTTCCAGGGCGTGCTCGTCGGCGTGGGCGGCACGGCGCTTGGCGTGGCGATCGGCATGCTCACGCTCGCCAACATCGACCCCATCGCGCGCCTCATCGCGCGCGTGACCGGCAACTGGGATTTGCTCGTGGAGATTTATCAATTCACCAAAGTGCCCGCGCACATCACCGCGGCGGACATCGCGATCATCTGCGTGTTCGCCACCGGCATGTCGACGCTCGCCGGACTCATCGCCGCGTGGCGCGCCGCGAGACTCAAACCCGTGGAGGCGATGCGCAGTGAATAACAGCAAACCCATCCTCACCGCCCGCGGCCTGCGCAAAACCTACAGGAGCGGCAACCGCGTGCTGGAGGTTTTTCACGACGTCGATTTCCACGTCGCCGCCGGCGAAAGCGTGAGCATTCGTGGCGAATCCGGCTCCGGGAAATCCACGCTGCTCAATCTCCTCGCCGCGCTCGACGGCGCCGACGCCGGCACGCTCGCTTGGGACGGCTGCGACAAAACCGACAACGCCGCGCGCGGACGTTTTCTCGGCATCATTTTCCAGGCGTTTTATTTGATTCCCGAGTTGAACGCGCTTGAGAACATCCTCATGGCGCGCCGCATCATCGGCGGCATTGACGCCGCCGCGCGCGCGCGCGCCGCCGGGCTTCTCGAACGCGTCGGCCTGAAAGATCGCGGGCACCATTTGCCCTCGCAACTCTCCGGAGGCGAGCGCCAGCGTGTCGCCGTTGCCCGCGCGCTCATGAACTCGCCGCGCGTGATCCTCGCCGACGAACCCACCGGCAACCTCGACGAACACACCGCCGGCAGCGTGATGGACCTCCTGCTGGGCGTCTGCGCGGAAACCGACACCGCGCTCGTGCTCGTCACGCACAACCCGCTCTACGCAAAACGCACCGCCAGGGAATATTTTCTTCACGAAGGAAGGCTCCGGGTGGTCAGATAAGGCTGCCCGGAGCTGCCCGGGCCGATCTGACTGATCTGTCCGAGCAGTCCGAGCAGTCCGAGCGGACCGATCCTCAAACCACCCACCCAACCACCAACCACCCAACCACCCAATCTCAAACAAACTCATGCTAAAACTTTTCCAGAAAGACGAAAAAATCCGCTGCGGTGTCGTTGGCGCCGGCTCGCTCGGGCAGCATCATGCGCGCATTTACGCAGGCATGAAGGGCGTCGATTTCGCCGGCATCCACGAGGCCAACCCGGAGCGCGCGAAGGAAATTTCCGGGAAACACAACTGCCGCGCCTTCGCCTCGCTCGATGAACTCGCCGCCGCATGCGATGCCGTGTCCGTGGTCGTCCCCACCGACAAACATGCGCAAGTCGCCCTGCCGCTCCTCGCCAAAGGCTGCCACCTGCTCATCGAAAAACCGCTGTGCGCCTCGCTCGAAGAAGCGTCGCAAGTGCTCGCCGCCGCGCAGGCCGGCAACTGCCTCGTGCAGGTCGGCCACGTCGAGCATTTCAATCCCGTGATGAGTTTCCTCGAAAAGGAAATCAACCGCCCCGGCTACATCACGACGGAGCGCCTCGGCACCTACCAGACGCGCGGCACCGAGGTCGGCGTCGTGCTCGACCTCATGATCCACGACATCGGCATCGTGCTCGCGCTCGTGAAATCGCCCATCCTGAAAATCGACGCGATGGGCATCAACGTCCTCTCGAAAACCGAGGACATCGCCAACGCCCGCATCGAGTTTGAAAACGGCTGCGTCGCCAATCTCAGCGCCAGCCGCCTCAGCCTGAAACGCAACCGCGAGATCCGCGTGTTCCAGGACAACGCCTACCTCTCGCTCGATTTCATGAACCAGAAAGGCCACCTCGTGAAAAAAAGCGACATCATCGCCTACGGCCTGAAAATGAAAATCGGCCTCGCGAAACCCGGCAACGTCAGCTCGATACCCGTCAACGAAATCCCGATTGAAAAAGGCGAGCCGCTCGCGCTCGAACTGGCCTCGTTTGTGAACAGCGTGCGCGAAGCCAGGCAGCCCAAGGTGGGCGCCGCCCTCGGCAAAAGCGCGCTCGAAGTGGCCATCGCCATCACCGAACAAGTGCGGGCGAAGGCGGCGAGGATAAAGTGACGGACTGGTGTCACGCAGGCGCATCTCAAAAACTGGACAAGCAAGACGCTGTGGCACGGGCGTCTCGCGCGTGTTCCGGGAGTAGCGCGGGCGTCTCGCCCGCGTCGGGGCTGGCATGGGGGGGGCGGCGCTTCGCGCCGTCCACGGGCAAGATGCCC
>JAISGL010000245.1 GCA_031263125.1 Opitutaceae bacterium
CCCGTGCATTCGTCGGTCTGGGTGTTGCGGCCGGTCTCGACGGCGTGCGTGGCAAAGCCGATGTAGCGTTTCACTCCCTCGGCTTTGAAAAAGAGCGCGGCACGCACCATCGCCGCCGCGCTTTGCGCGGGTTTCATCGAACTCGACGGCGGGATGCGGTAGGTTTCAAGCCAGCTGTGTCCACCGGATATGTAGGTGCCGCCTTCGGATTGCCAGAGGGGCATCGTCTCGCCGGCGTGGTTTTTGTAGGTGCGGTAGTGCGCCAGCATTTTTTGCAGGAAATCCGTCTCCGGGTTGTTTCCGCCGGCGCCGAAATTGTAATAGTGAAAGGAGAGGGCGTCCATTTTCGAGGCCGCGCCGCGGTCGAGGATTTTTTGGAGCAGGTCCGCCTCGATGCGGGAGACGGCGGGCGCCAGCAACTGGTAGGGTTTGCCCGTGGTGTCGAGCGCGTCGCGCGTGGCCGCGAGGAGCGAGAGGATGACGTCGTCTTTTTTCACGTCCGGCCTGACTTGCATGTAGCCGCCGTCGGGTTCGTTCCAGAGTTCCCAGGCGTCGATGTAGGGGGAGAGGGTTTCAAATGCGCGGGTGACGTAGTTTTTCCAGGCGTCCAGGTTCGCGGGCGGGTAGGCACGGCTCCAGCGGTTTTTGACGGGGCTTTTGGGGTCGATGTCGGCGGCCCAGTCGGGGGCGGTGTCAAAGCTGCCGAGTATCTGGAAGCCGGCTGTCTTGGCGCGTTCGAGGTCCTCGGTGCGGAAACGCCACTGGCCGGGTTTGGGTTCGAGGACCATCCATTTGGTGAGCAGCGGCGGGTAGAGGCGCAGCCAGCGGAAACCGGCGCGGCGGGCGACTTCGAGGTTGTAGGGCGAGAGGTCGACGTGGTTGCCGAAAAACGAGTCGGGGCGGTCTCCCGGCGGGGGCAGGTCGGGGAGCACGGTGTAGATTTGCTCGGCGTCGACTTGCGTTTCGGGCGCGTCGGCGGCGCGCACTTTGATGCGGTAGGCGCCGTATTTCGTGGTGGGCACGGCGAACTCCATGCCGGCGGCGCCGTCGGTGTCGGTGGTCACGTTGATGCGTCCGCCGGAGACGCGGCTGTCCTGCCAGTCCACGATGGTGAGGCGGTAGGAGCGGTCGGTTTTGGGTTTTTCGTCGGCGACGACGAGGCGGAACACGGCTTTGTCGCCTCGCGAGAACATGTTTCCGGGCGGGGCGGATGGCGCGGGTTGCACGGACATCGAGGGCGGGTAGAGTTCCGGGGCAGGCTGGCCTTCCTCGGTGATTGAAAATGCGTCGAATTGATAAACGCCGGGTTGCGAGATTTGAAACTTGACCACGTAGAGGCCGCCGATGGAGGGCTTGAGCAGGACGGGTATCGTGTGTTTTTGCCATTTGGCGGACGTGAACTGGCGCACGGGTTCGAAGAATGTGCCTTGGTTTTTCCCGCCGGCGATGCCGGCGAGGAAGGAGTGCGGGACGTCGGTGCGCGCCCAGAAAACGAGGTTCATTTTCCGTCCGTAGCGCGCGGGGAAATACGCGCTGGTGAGCACGGCGAAACCGCCCGGTTTCAACACAAACGACAGGTGGCGGCGGCCGTGGGGCGGTTTTTCGCCGACCATCGAGAGCAGGCGGGAGTCTTGCGAGGGGTAGGCGTTACCGGTTTCGATCTGCCATTCCCAGGTGTCGTTGAACTCGGGGCGGCGGAGCATGGCGGTCCAGCCGTCGGAGCCGGCTTCGAAGGAGGGGTTGCGGATGGGGTTCAGCGTTGGCGGGTCGCCGCTTTCCCGGGCGGGCAGTTCGCGCAGGGAGATGTCGTCGAGCCAGTAGCCGCCGGGGGCGTGCAGCCAGAAGCCGAGGTAAATGCTGGCGTTGTCCGGGGTGTCCTCCGGTATGAGGGCGCGGAAAACGTATTCCTGCCATTCCGCGCCAAAGGCCTGCTCGGTGCGGAAGATCACGCGGTCGGTGGGCTGCCACTGGCGCATGATGACGGTGACGGGCGCGGTGTTCACCATGCCGCGCGCCCAGAAGCGCAGCTCGACGGCGGTGCCTTTGCGGGCGGGCATTTTCATGAGCGTGAAATGGCCTTCGCCGTTCCACACGCTTTGGTTGCCGGAGTGGGGGTTGTCGGTGACGAGTTTTGCGCGGCCTTCGGGTTTGCCGTAGTAGGAGTCGTCCCAGGTCCAAGGGGCGTGGTCGGGCGCCTCGAAGCCGGGGTTGGGGAGGAGGTTGGGGCCGGCTTCGTCCGCCGCGCGCAGGTGGGTGGGGGCGAGGGCGAACAGGGTGGCGAGGGCGGTGGCGGCGGCGGCGGTGGTGAGGCGGTGGCGGCGGGTTTTCATGGCGTGGTGGCGGGGGGCGGCGGCGGCGCGGTTTACCAGGTGCGGCGGAGGCCGAGGCTGACGGACCAGGGGCGTTCGTAGGAAGCGGCTTTATCGTACTCGTAATCGAGATAGAGGATTGTGCGCTCGTCGACCATCAGGGTCAGGCCGGCGCCGGCTTCGAAACGGCCGCCGGAGAAGTCGGGGGTGTATTCGTAGGGGGCGACGTGGAGGGTGCCGCCGTTGGTGGTGTGGTTGACGCCGGCGAGGCGGGCGTGGGGTTGCCAGCGTCCGAAGTCGGCTCCGGCGC
>JAISGL010000301.1 GCA_031263125.1 Opitutaceae bacterium
CTGATAATATCGAATGGAGTAAGAACAAATTCAGAATCAACGCTTGGAGCGCATCCGCACCATAAAACTCCCTGCTCGTCTCGACTTCCTTGACGCCACGAAGCTCAAACAAACATGCCCAATCGCCCTTGCTGCTCTTATAAGGCGTGGAAACGCTGACGGATAATCGCTCCACCTTCGACGCATGCACAGCATCAACTTCATAAACAAGAGCCTGTGATTTGTGGGACATGTCTTTTTGGCTAGATCAACGTCGAAGATCAGCCACGGAGGTGGCTGGTGCGACTCGTGCGTCGACACGAAACGTGACATCTACCGGAGTTGTTTGCATCGCCTTGTCAGGCTTCTTTCTTTTGTTCATGAAACCGGGCATTCTCAAAAATATGATGAACGACTCCTATCTCTGCGATATTTTTCATCAATTCGCTATTTGCCCATGCTATGGCATGACGTAGTGGCTGGGGTTCGGGCCAAGGATAGGCAAAGGGGCGTTCCAAATCAGTATCATTCAGTCCGGATAAAATATCAGACCACTCTTTTGCCAAACGTTCGAGGGTATCTCGAACACTGGCGGCGCTCCCCGGCCAGTCAACTGCATCATGGAAATTGGGAAGATCGCCTTTGCTCGCCGCGATAAGTCCCGACCACCACCAAATGATGTGCCAGGTAATCCATCCTATCGTGACTGTCGGAACAGGTGATGGCTCGCTCTCCGACCAATCATGGGACCATCTGCCATCTGGCAAAGGATGGACGGTCCAACTCCCTGTCATAGGCTTCCACAGGCAGGCTTCATTGGTAAGCTGCGGCAAATGGTGATCGGCGGCGAGTTTCCAAGTGAGCCGAAATTGCCATTGCAATGTGTCTATAAGGTTTTGTGCCATTTTTTCGCCTAACGTCCTTGGATAAGCCACGCGCAGCTGCCACGGTTATTGCGCTGGGCAATCGCTTATCCGCGTTGGCTCTGATGTCTGGTCAGCCATTTTCTTATTCATCAGGGGTGAGGTCAAAATGCAGAGGAGCTTGCATGCGTGCATATACCGGACGTCCGTTTTTTAGTGGAATCGTAAATTTACTTTTCAAAATAGACTCAACAGCAGACTGTCCGAACAAAGGATGAGTCGCGCTGACAACACGCGCATCTACTGCGTCTCCTGATTTAGTAACAACAAACTCGATAATCGCCCGACCAGTGATACCAGCCTTTTTTAATGCTAACGGATACTCGGCAGGTGCTAAATATAACACACGCGGTGGTTCATTTAGATTTGCGTCCGAAATGGACGAACAACCGACCATCAGCATCGTTGTGGCGATAATCAAAACATAGGGTACTTTTATATTTTTTCTTTTGGCTAACAGTGAGTATATCAGGCTGCACCGAGCGCAGCTTTTTGTAGGTTGGAGGGAAATAATCATTGGCGGAAAGCAAGAGCACTTAGCGACTGGTTGTCAAGCAATTATGAGGTGATTTATCCCGGAAGCATCTCAAAAACTGGTCAAGCGAGACGCCATGGCATGGGCATCTTGACTGCGTCGGGACTGGCACGGGGGCGGCGCTTCGCGCCGTCCACGGGCTGGAAGCCCGTGCTACGTCGATCCGGCGGCTTCGCCGTCAGCGGGCGGGACGCCCGCGCTCCCAGACGCTGGCGCGTTTTTTGGAAAAGCCAATCGCGGGGGGTTGGGATTATTGTTTTTTGAGTTTTGCTGTTGGTGCGTTTATTACAAACCTCCACGGTTTGGCTGACCAGATGGGGCCGGCGTAGGCGATGCCGATGCGGGGGGTGGTTTGGATTTGGTTTGTAAATACGCCGGCGCGGCGGCGGGCGGGGGGAAGGGTTTCTTCGAGCCAGAGTTGCGCGTGGGCGCCGGTTTCGCACGCCGGGGCGCCGTTGAGGGCGCGGGTGATGGCGAGGGTTTTTGTCAGGCGTCCGGGGCCGGTGATATCATGCACGGAGCGGATGAGGATTGCGCTGGGGAAATCTTCGGGGCCGGTCACGAGGTTGAGCATTTCGTGGACGCCGTAGCAGAGGTAGATGTACCAGACGCCTCCGGCACGATACATGACGTCGGTGCGCGCGGTGCGGCCTTTGGCGGCGTGACAGGCGAGGTCGGTTTCGCCGTGGTAGGCCTCGGTTTCTGTGATGATGTGGCGGCGCACGGCGCCGTCCGGAAAACGGCGGGCGAGGGTTTTGCCAATGAGCCAGCGCGCGAGGGCGACGGTGTTTTTGCGTCGCAAGGCAGTATTTGATAAGACCTCGACGGGGTGAATTTTCGTTTTGATTAATTTGCGCATAGGCTTTGTAGTGCCGGGCACTTTTATTTGAACTGTAAATGAACACAGATAAACGCAGGTGGGGGAATCTTAAATCCGGCCAAAGTCTGAAGTCCGGTCGAAGTCTGAAATCCGGCCAAAGTCGCCGGTTTGCTGTCCGTGTTCGTTTGTGCGCATTTGCTGTTTGCGTTTAAGAAAAATCACATGTCCGCGCGCGCGAAGACTCTTCTGGGCAATTTGAGGTTGTGCACGGCCGATGGCATTGCCGCGGTGCCGGTTTGTTACCTGGTGTTGCCGAGCAATTTTATCGTGGCGGCGTTGCTGGTGACGCGGTTCAAGCTGCCGCCCGAGGTTTACGGGGTGATTTGCTCGATGCCGTTCTGGGGGAATTTCACGCAGGCGTTTGTGATGCCGTTTTTCAACCGGCGTCTGCTGCCCAAGACGATTGCGATGTCGGCGGCGGTGGTGCAGACGTTGTGCTGGGCGGTGATGGCGGTGGCGATCGGGTTTTTGCCGGGGGACAGGCCGGGGGTGAGCAGTCCCTGGTTTCTCGGGTTTTTCGCCGTGTCGGCGCTCGCGAGCGCGATGTCGGGCGTGAGCTGGACGTCGTGGGTGCAGGAGTGGGTGCCGCGGCGGGTGCGGGGAAAATATTTCGGGCTTCGCAACCGGTTGCTACAGGTGACGCAGGTGGTGTTTTTGCTCGGGGTGGGGTGGTTGCTCACGGCGTCGGGCGGGAGTGTGCGGGCGTTCCAGGTGTTGATCGGCGTGTCGGTGGTGTTGCGCGTGGTTTCGGTTTACTCGCAGTTTCGCACGGTGGCGGGCACGGGGCCGGCGCGGGCGGAGGCGAAATTTCCGTGGCGCGACCAGTTCGCCACGCTCGCGGCGACGACGCCTTTCAAATGGTTCATCGCGTATGGCGCGGTGTGGGGTTTCGCGGCGAATTTTTTCGGGCCGTTTTATCCGGTTTTCATGATCGAGGAGCTGGGGTGTTCGCTCGGGAAGGTGAGTTTTTTGATCGTGCTCACGAGCGTGGGGGGCGTGCTTTCGTATCCGGCGTGGGGCGCGCTTGGCGACCGTTTCGGCAACAAGCCCGTGATGCTTTTTGCGATGATCGCGTGGCAGCTCCAGAATTTTTGCTGGTTTTTTCTCACGCCGGCGAATGTGTGGATGCTTTACGGCATGTGGATTTTTGGCGGCATCATGAACGCGGGGTTCACGCTGAGTTTGTTCAACATCCAGCTCAAGATCATCCCGCCCGCGGCGAAGACGCTTGCGATCAGCCTGAACCTCGCCGTCACCGCGCTCATCACGGCGGTGGCGCCGATTCTCGGGGGCTGGGTGTTGCAGACGTTGCTGGCGAGGGGCCTGCCGGCGCTCAGGGTTTATCATTTGCTGGTGCTTGTGCAGCCGGTGCTGGCGCTGCTGGGGTGCCTGTTGCTCGTGCGTGTTTACGAGGTCAACGCGCGTCCGCTTTCGAGCGTCGTCGGCGCGATGCGGAATATTCGCACGCTCAGCGCGATGCTCGGGCTTGGGTTCTTCGTGGACCACATTTTTTATAAGCCGGCAAAGAAGGCAGGGAGGAATTAGTGCCCAAGGCCCGCCTGCGGCGGGAAAATTCAAAATTTCAAAACTTCCAAAATTCCAAACGCCAAATTTTTAAAATCCAAAACTCCAGGCTGATGTTATGTGGCACGTAGGGCCTGACCTTGTGTCAGGCCGCGTATGCGTGGGAGGCCGCACAGGTGATCCGCGGCCTGACACAAGGTCAGGCCCTACAAAATTTGCCGGCGGCGTAACATCAGCTCCAAATTCCAAAGGGGGGCAGGCTGGGATTCCACGGGATGGCAGGCTTGGCAGCCTGCGCTACGGCTGGCTACGGCTGGCGGGGCGCGGTGGCGGGAGTATTTCTTTGTGTGGCAGGCTGTCGTTCGCTCGAAACGGCACTCGAAACTCCGTGGCCTGTGTTGCGTTTTCCGGGGCGAATCTTAGCTTTTGGGGTTCATGATCATCACGCTTACTGGAAACCTCCTTGCCGAACGCACGTTTGAGTTTGCTTCGTGGCAGCCGGGCAGGACACAACGCGCAATGGCGGAGTCGTTTCAGGTCGGCGGCAAGGGCATCAATGTTTCGAGGATGCTCACGCGTCTCGGCGCGCGCACGGTCGCGGCTTGTTTCGCCGGCGGCGCGACGGGTGACGAATGTCTGCAATGGCTGCGCGCACGCGGGTTGCCGCATCATGCGTTTCGCACCGCGACGCCGACGCGCACGGGCACGGTCGTCCGCGTGACGGCGCCGGGTGCGGCGAGCGCACACGGCGGCGGTGCGGGCGCACACGCAGGCGACGCGAGCGTGCGCGGTGGCGGCGTGGGCGTACGTGGAGATGCCGCAGACGTACGCGTCGGCGGCACAAGCGCACACGCGGGCGGCGCGGGCACGCATGCAGGTGTCGCGAGCGCACACGCGAGCGGCACAGGCGCACACGCGGGCGGCGCGGGCGATGCGCAGCCTTCTCAGCCGCCGCAGTCCGAGACAACTTTCCTCGGCGTCGATGCGGCGCCGGATGCCGCCGCGCTCGCCGAATGCGCCGCGTGGCTCGACGCGCAACCCGCCTCGCACGCGCTCGCCATCTGCGGCAGTTTTCCCGGATTGCTCACGCCCGCGGCGGAACCGCTTCGAGACGCGATCGTCCGGCGCATGGCGCACGGCAATGTCCACGCCGACAGCCACGGCCCGGCGCTCGCGTGGCTTGTCACGCATCCTATCGAACTCGTTAAAATAAACCGGCAGGAATTTGACGGACTTTGCGCGCCTTTCGCGGCAGTGGCGGAAACGGAGTGGCAACACGGGAATGCGGAAGCGTCCGCGATTTCTCGCGCCCTCCCTCCCTCGCCGGCCAGCCCGATGTTCGCCAGCCCGATGTTCGCCAACCCGATGTCCGTCAACCCGCCCTCGCCAGCCAGTCCGATGTCCGCCAACCCGGCGCCCGCCAATCCGGCGCCCGCCAGCCCAGCGCCGGCCAACCCGATGCCGCCCAATCTGACGCCCGCCAGCCCGATGCCCGCGCGCCTCGCTGCCGCGTGCCGTCGATGGCCCGTGCGCCGCTGGGTTATTACCGACGGCCCAGGCCCGGTGTGGTTCGTCGCGCGGGATGAGGCGCCGCCCGCCTCCTTGCAGCCACCCGCCATCCGTGAAGTCTCGGCCACCGGCTCGGGCGACGTCTTTTTTGCCGTCACGCTGCATAATTTCATAAATCGTCATTTTGTGCTCGCCGAGGCCGTTGCGAGTGCCATACCCTGCGCTTCGTCCAACGCTTCAACCTTCGGTATCGCAGAGATAAACACACATTGAATAGAACCAATCCCCCGTATTGTGGTCAGACACAAAACACTTTCGCGCCTTCAATCGAATCTTATTAACCGCTCAACCTTAAACCCGTAAAAAATCGTTATGAACAAAGTCATCACTGCTGTTGTAATCATCCTTGCCCTCCTTGTCGGTGGGTATTTCGGCTATCAAGCCCACGAGACCAAAAAAGAAAAAGAACTGTTGGAACAACGCGTCGCGCAAGAAAAAGCTGACAACGAGCGCGCCGCCGCCGAGGCCAGGCAACGCAGCGAGGCCGCCGCCGAGGCCGCCCGCCTCGCCGACGTCAAGGCCAAGCAGGAGGCCGAGGCCAACCAGCGCGAAATCGCCCGCCTCCGCGCCGAGCAGGCCGCCGCCGAGACTGCCCGCCGCAACGCCGAGGAGCAGGTCCGCGCCGCCGCCGTCGAGCGCGAACGCCTCACCCGCGAAAAGGAACAGGCCATCGGTGAAGCCAGGCGCATCGCCGAGCAGCGCGAAAGGGAGGCGCTCGCCGCCGAGGAAGCGCGCAAGGCCACCCTTGAAAAACTCGCCGCCGCCGAAGCCGCCCGCCGCGAAGCCGCCGACCGTGAAGCCGCCCGCTTCGCCGCCCTTCAGGCCCAGCAGGAACTGGAACGCCAGCAGGCGCAGGCGACCGTCGCCAAAGCCAGGGTCGAGTATGAATCACGCGCCATTTACAACACCGACTACAAACGCCGCTCGCACTACAATCTCGCCATCGACATGAAGAACGCGGACGCCGACGCACCCGCGGGCAACAAATGACGCGCGGGTGACAAGTAACCCAACCGGGCGGGCAAACGGTGCAAAACCACCCGCGCCCGTCCGCGCCCCGTCCGAAAAAATCCTGAAAAGCCGTCCCGTGCCCGAGTGAAAAAGGGCGCGGGCGGCTTTTGTGATGATTTTGGCAAATAAACCTTGCCACCGGACGCGCCGGCCTTCTTATTCCGCCCTTTTATTTTCACATGAAAGCCATCATCAAAACGCAAGGACAGCAATTCGCGGTGAGCGAAGGGGACATCCTCGTTGTAAACCGTTATCCCAAGACAGAAGCCGGTGACACGGTTGAGATCAAAGAGGTGCTCTCCGTCGGCGAAGGCGATTCCTTCCGTGTTGGCACGCCGCTCATTGAAGGCGCAACCGTCACCGCCAGAATCCTTGAAAACAAGCGCGGCGACAAAATCGTCGTCTTCAAGAAAAGGAAGCGCAAAGGCATGGAGCGCAAGCAAGGCCACCGCCAGGAGCTTTCCGTCATTAAAATCGAATCAATCAAAGCATAAGGAACCGTCATGGCGCACAAGAAAGGTCAGGGAACATCAACCAACGGACGCGAGAGCCATTCGAAGCGTCTCGGTGTCAAGAAATTTGGCGGCCAGTCCGTCATCGCCGGCAACATCATCGTTCGCCAGCGCGGCACCAAAATCCACGCGGGCCGCAACGTCGGCACCGGTCGCGACTGGACGCTCTTCGCCCTCAAGGACGGCAAAGTCGTCTTCGACAAACCGCACCGCAGCGTCTCTGTCGAATAACGGAAAAACGCATTCGTGGTTTTCACGCAAACGCAGCCCGCAAGGCTGCGTTTTTTTTTAATTCCAAGATTTCAAAAAATCCCAAACTCCAAATCCCAAACTCCAAAAAAATTCCAAATCCCAAATTCCAAACTGATGTTACGCGGTGCGTAGGGCCTGACCTTGTGTCAGGCCGCGTTTGCGTGGGAGGCCACACAGGTAATTCGCGGCCTGACACAAGGTCAGGCCCTACAAAACCCTGCCGGTCGCGTAACATCAGTTCCAAACTTTAAAGAAATCCCAGATTTCGAATCCCGGATTTCAAATTTCAAACTGACGTTACGCAGCGTGTACGTAGCGCAGGCTGCCAAGCCTGCAAAAGCCGTCCGTCCGCGTTTGCCCGCCAATGCAGACTGGAAATCCGCGCTGCAAAAAAACGTCTCAACGTGAGCGCATGAGCGCAAATCGGAATCAGAACAGCGTCAGCGCGCGCACGCTCTCGACGACCACCCACGCCCCACCCGCGCCAAGCGCAAGATATGCGACCATCCTGGCAAACCGAAACCGGCGCAACCGCGCTTCATGGTGATCCGAATTGCGACGCGAAAAACAGCGGTTTTCCGTCACGAAACTCACGAATCCCGCATTCCGAATCGCCGTCCTCTGGATGCGCGCATTATCCACCCGACCCATGCGGATCGGCGGACGTCGAAAGAGGTTTTTTATCATTCGGAAAATCATCAGGACGGAACGGCATCAATAAACGACAGCGTGATTGTGTTTTTCAATGGCAAATCTGCAAATTCCATCACTTTTTCGCACGCCGCGTTTTTTCGGGCGTTTTTTCGGACGTTTTTCACCACGCCACATTTTTCGAATCGCCACCCGCCCGCAAACCCGCCAGACATGGCGCTCTTTTCCATGCATCATTTCGCCTACGCCGGCCCGAACCTCCACTGCGAATCCGTCGATCTCGCCGCTGTCGTGCAACTCTACGGCACGCCCACCTACGTTTACAGCGCCGCCACGATGGCCGGCCATTACAACCGCCTCGTGAGCGGCCTTGGTGGACTCGACGCGCACATCTGCTACGCGATAAAAGCCAACTCCAACATCGCCGTCCTCCGCCACTTCGCCAACCTCGGCGCGGGCTTCGACCTCGTCAGCGGCGGCGAACTGCGCCGCGTCCTCGCCGCCGGGGTCGACGTCACCCGCAGCGTCTTCGCCGGCGTCGGCAAATCCGAGGCCGAAATCCGCCTCGCCCTCGAAACCCGCATCCACGCCTTTCACGTCGAAAGCGAACCCGAACTCATCCGCATCAACCACGTCGCCGGCAAACTCGGCGTAAAGGCGCCCATCGCCTTCCGCGTCAACCCCGACGTCGACGCCGGCACCCACGCCAAGATCACCACCGGCAAAGCCGCCAACAAATTCGGCATTCCCCTCGACAAAGCCGGGGCCGCCTACGCCGCCGCCGCGAAATGTCCCAACATCGCGATCCGCGGCGTGCAGATGCACATCGGCTCGCAACTCACCTCCATCGCGCCCTTCGTCGAAGCCGTCAAAAAACTCGCCCCTCTCGCCGCCACGCTCAAGCAACGCCACAACATCGAATATTTCTCCATCGGCGGTGGCATCGGCATCGTTTACAAGGACGCCCTCGCCAGCGGCCCCCGCGATTGGTGGACTTCGCAGCCCGAAGACACGCGCCCCATCACGCCCGAGACCTACGGCGCCGCGCTCGCGCCGCTCCTCAAACCGCTCGGCCTGAAAATCCTCATCGAACCCGGACGCTTCCTCGTCGGCAACGCCGGCGTGCTCCTCTCGCAAGTCGAATATCTCAAGCGCGGCCAGGGAAAAAACTTCCTCGTCCTCGACGCCGCGATGAACGACCTCGTGCGCCCCGCGATGTACGACAGTTTCCACCAAATCGTCCCCCTCCGCCGCGACACCACGCGCCCCGCGATCACAGCCGACATCGTCGGCCCCGTTTGCGAAACCGGCGATTGCTTCGCCAGGGACCGCGACATCCAGCAACTCAGCGAAGGCGAGCACGTCGCCATCATGAGCGCCGGCGCGTATGGCTGCACGATGGCCAGCCGTTACAATTCCCGCTGCCTCCCCGCCGAAGTCCTCGTGCATGGCGCCGCCTTCGACCTCATCAAAACCCGCGAAAACTTTGCCAGCCAGATCGCCGGCGAAAACATACCGGCATTCTTAAAATAAACAAACAACGCTTCAAAAAACGCCCCGGCGCGGCAACGCTCCGGCGCCAGTTGCAAACCCGAAACTGAACTCAAAAGTTTCCATGCCGAAACTCACCACGCACACATTCCGCAAACTCAAAGGCCAGCGCCCCATCGTCGCCGTGACATCCTACGACGCGCTCACCGCGCGTTACGCGGCCGAAGCCGGGGTCGACATCATCCTCGTCGGGGATTCCGTCGGCGACACGATGCTTGGTTTTGACACCACGATCCCCGTCACGCTCGACATGATGTGTCATCACGGCGCCGCCGTCGTGCGTGCGCGCACCGGCACACTCGTCGCCGTCGATCTCCCCTTCGCCGAAGCCCACCACGGTCACG
The DNA here is from genome assembly GCA_031263125.1 of Opitutaceae bacterium. Lineage (GTDB taxonomy): Bacteria > Verrucomicrobiota > Verrucomicrobiia > Opitutales > Opitutaceae > Ereboglobus. The sequence goes on from JAISGL010000301.1 coordinate 9,732, forward strand.
ACCGCCTCCTCGACTCCTGCCGGCGCATCATGCAGGAAACCGGGGCCGACGCCGTTAAAATCGAAGGCGGCGCCGAACTCGCCCCCGCCATTGCCCGCATCACCGCGGCCGGCATTCCAGTCTGGGGACACATTGGCCTGCGCCCGCAACAAGTCCTCGTGCTTGGCCGCTACAAAAAATTCGGCGCCACTCCCGGCGAAATCGAAACCCTGATCGCCGACGCGCGCGCCCTGGAGCAAGCCGGTGTTTTTTCGATTGTCCTCGAACTCACCGACCACGAAGCCGCGCGTAAAATCACCGCCGCCGTGTCCGTGCCGCTCATCGGCATCGGCGCCGGCCCGCATTGTGACGGACAAATCCTCGTCGCGCCCGATCTCCTGGGACTCACGACCGGCGGCATCCCGTCATTCGTGCAACAATTTGCCGACGCCGCCGCCGAATACCGCAAAGGCTTCGCCGGTTACGTCGCGGCAGTCCGCGAGAAAAAATTTCCGCGGTAAGGATGCGCCCGGTAATAACATCAGTCTTTAAGTCATAACTGATGTTACGCACCGCGTAGGGCCTGACCTTGTGTCAGGCCGCGAATTACCAGCTGATATTACGCAGCCGGCCATTCCTGGGAGCGCGGGCATCCCTGCCCGCGAAACGCCGTGCGCCCGCTTGGTGTCTTTCAAACACGCATCGCGGGCAAAGA